>NZ_NOLI01000007.1:0-106888 GCF_002245975.1 Nostoc sp. 'Peltigera membranacea cyanobiont' 213
TGTTCCCTGTTTGGGCAGGAGCAATGACGTAGGCTGTATTTTCGATAGCTCTGGCTTGTAGTAGCACTTGCCAGTGGTCTTTGCCGGTAAAGGCGGTAAAAGCGGCGGGAATAAAGATAACATCGGCTCCTTTTTCTGCCAGATGACGGTACAGTTCAGGGAAGCGGACATCATAACAAATAGAAAGCCCTAAATTACCCAGTTTTTCTGAGAAATGGACGGGGGGTAGTTGTGTACCAGCCACAACAGTGCTGGATTCCCGATAGGTGTTGCCGTCAGGGACATCAACATCAAATAAATGTACTTTGTAGTAGCGGGCAAGTTCTTGGCCGCTGGGATCGATAAGTAGAGTGGTGTTATAAACTTTGCCTGTATTGTCTACGGGAAGTGGAAAGCTGCCGCCCAAGATCGTAACTTGAAAGCGTTGAGCCATTTTTTTGAGAAATTTTTCACTTTCAAGAGCGATCGCATCACCTTGCGCGAGTTTATCTTTTTCTTCTCCCATATAGGAAAAGTTTTCTGGCAAGCCTACCAATTCAGCACCTTGACGCACGGCAAGCTCTATTAATTCTTCTGCCTGAGCCAAATTTTTGTGTAGATCGGGCACACTTGTCAATTGAATAGCGGCGGCTAAATAAGACTTCATAGATTCAACAACGAACAGTTGATTTATGGAAGATAGATTATCAAAATATATCGCTACTTCAACATCTATGGAACTTAATTAGAAATAACTCAGCCAAGATTTTCTTGAATCGACTTGATTTAATTGCTGATTTTAATCTTCCTCTAAGTTCTAGCAACCTGAGTCAGATTGAGATTAGGTTGCGATCGCACCCCGATCAAAGCTGTCTGCTGTGGATATTTCTATTCTCATTCAAACATTGATTGCTGTGTTTGTCTTGGCAGATGCTATGAGCAATAGACCGATTGATTTAGTAAGAGCATGATGCCCGATCGAACAAATAAAGTTATAGATAAAGCAATGATGTTGCGATCGCAGTTCTTTTGCTATGTGCGCTAGAAATTAGTAGTGCGGGAATTTAAAGAGTTGTTTTTGAGGCAGAAAGCTCCTAAGAATATTTAGAATCAGAAACTGTATACAAATGTAAACAAGTTTGAGAGGCACGAATTTCCCGTCTCTCAAACTTGTTTATAAAAATTAACCTAAAGTGAGAACAACATCGATAACTCAAGAGGATTTTGTGAACCGATTGAGTTTCAAAGATACTTTTCGAGAGTGGAAGCTAATGTACTTTTAGGTACAGCGCCCACCACCATATCTACTTTTTGTCCATCTTTAAAAATCATTAATGTGGGAATACTGCGAATGCCGTATTGACTAGCAACTTGAGGATTTTCATCCGTGTTGACTTTGACGACCTTAATTTGACCTTCGTACTGTAGTTTGATTTCCTCAACAACAGGAGCTACCATACGGCATGGTCCGCACCAGGGTGCCCAAAAGTCAACTAAAACGGGTACATCGCTGTCGAGTACTTCTTGCTTGAAACTAGAGTCGGTAACTTGTGCGGCTGTTGACATGCCTAAAACCTTCGCCAATAATATCTGAGCTTGGTGAAAATTCTACCATAGCAAAAACCTTAGCTTGGGAATGCGAGGATGTACATTTGCAAAGAAGCTCTCTTATTTTATTTACAAACATAAGGAACCGCCCGAACAGTAGTCCGGGCGGAGTGTGGTGTGAGGAGTGAACGGAAACATTCGTCTCCGCTATCTCTATTGTAGGCGACATATAGGATTTTTCCAGCAATTGTTTAGGGGGCTGGAAAAATTTGTTGGGTACTGGTTAAACCTCTTGTCTGGTACTCAGCCCCTAATCCCTAGTCCCCAGTCCCTAATCCCCTTATTTCCCCATACCTAATTGTTGAGCTTTTTGGTAAACTTTACCTTCGGTTAATAGGGAAGGGGCAATCACAACTTCCACTTGCTGCATTTCTTTAATATTTTTGGCTCCTAAAGTGCCCATACTCGTCTTTAAGGCTCCTAAAAGATTGTGAGTGCCATCATCTAGCGCTGCTGGGCCAATGAGTATTTGCTCTAGGCTGCCAGTGGTGGCAACGCGAATGCGGGTGCCACGGGGCAATACTGGGCTGGGAGTCGCCATACCCCAATGATAGCCTCGTCCTGGGGCTTCTGCGGCTCTGGCAAAGGGAGAACCAATCATCACACCATCAGCACCGCAGGCGATGCATTTACAAATGTCGCCACCAGTGATTAAACCGCCATCAGCAATAATGGGGATATAGTTACCAGTTTCGTTGTAGTAATCATCTCGTGCGGCTGCACAATCTGCGATCGCAGTTGCTTGTGGCACACCCACACCCAAAACCCCACGGGATGTACAAGCAGCACCAGGGCCAATTCCCACTAGTACGCCAGCCGCCCCAGCTTTCAACAAATTCAACGTCACTTCGTAAGTCACGCAATTCCCTAACACCACAGGGATGGGCATAGAACGACAAAATTCTGCTAAATCAAGTGGTACTACAGATTCTGGTGACAGATGTGCAGTAGAAACTACCGTAGCTTGGACAAAAAATAAATCTGCCCCAGCTTTTGCCACCGCCTCGCCGTATTTACTTGCACCGGCTGGAGTTGCGCTTACCGCAGCAATGCCACCTTGTTGTTTAATTTCCTGAATACGTTTTTCAATTAATTCCGGCTTTATTGGTTCGGCATAGAGTTCTTGCATCAGGGCAACAAATTCATCTTTCCCCCCAGAGGCAATCCGATCTAATATTGGCTCTGGGTCAACGTAGCGAGTGTGAATCCCCTCTAAATTGAGGACACCTAATGCTCCTAACTGTGACAAACGTACAGCCATACGAACATCTACTACGCCATCCATAGCACTGGCAATTATCGGAATTTCTCGCTCAATATTCCCAATACGCCACTTAGTATCTGCCAAACTGGGGTCTAGTGTTCTGTTACCGGGGACTAGAGCAATTTCATCTATTCCATAAGCTCTGCGAGCTGTTTTTCCCCGCCCAAGTTGAATTTCCACGCTTTAACTTTTCTCAAATCTGTTTAAGCTAGGGTATCAAATTGTGGAGGGAATTGGTGCGTTTTTTTTCCCGAACTACACAGATAAATTCGAGTTACCCAAGCCGCAGCTTGAAATTTTGGCGGATGCAAAGTATTTACTAATCAACCAAATGAGCCAAAATTGTTAACTGGTTTTTGTATTGTGTTGTTTGAAGGTTGATGTTGCGCTAGTTTTTCGATAATTGTAGTTCTATGTGTCTATTGTTACCTTAGTTAGTATCACGATTATTGGCATTAATTGTCTTAATTTGCCTATTTTGAGTTCTGTTAAGAGCGTGCAAATTCCTACTGATGATTTACCGTTTATTTTTAGCTGCATCCACACCAGTGTAACCAGTTGCCAACCAAATTATTGCTCTAGCTCCATCACGGATAGATTTTTCGATAGACTCAGGCGGTTTTTCTGAAGGAACTGGTACTGGTTGTAAATAAATACCTCGACTACCCAAAATAATTTCGCCGATGACACAAGCCCGACGCATGTGGAAGTCTGAAGTAATCAAATAAACGCTCTTGATGCCACGAGCTTGCAAATCATCTACTAACGTAGTAAAATTAGTAACTGTATCTACAGCTTCATAGTCCAAGTGTAAACGTTTGGGATCGACACCAGCTTTGGTAAACACTCGTTGGGTGAATCTAGGTGGACTGCCTCCAGTAATCCAAATCGGTATATTTGGATGCTGGCGTACAAACTCAGCCGTAAATTTTTCTCGCTCTAAACGTCTCGTTGAACCACCCAAAACTACAACTGCTTGCGGCTGTACAAATTGGCTTTGTACTTCTTTGTATCCCCACCAGATGATTAGTGGTAGAACAAAAGCCATGAAACGAAAAGATTTACCTGGAAAGAGTAGCTTATTCAAGGCTCGATAACTTTTTTTACTGAGTCCAAAATTTCCTCTAGCTAGAAGAAAAACAACAATTGATAGTAGAGTAGCAAACTCCTCTCAAAACTGCCCAAATTTATATTTGGGTGGTTTTCGTGTTTCAGCCCAATTAAGCGGGCTTGAAGTTTTTCCTCTAATTGATGGATTATCCTAACCTGTATCGAACAATTCATCAAAGGGTTCTAGTATATTATCGAAGAACCCCATTTAGTTTATCTGGAAAACCTCTCTTTAAATCTCTCTCATTTTAGGAGACAGACTTTAAAATTTCTCCATCCCAAGGTGGGAATGGGGTTAGGTTTTTGTTGGGTTTTTCTAGATGACGCTAAAATTCGTGTCTCTATAGGCTGTATTGAAATATAGTTGGCATCTATCCTAATCGCTAGTTGCTGTTTCTAGCCAGACTTCCACATCATCTGCTAGCAGTTTATGTGCAGCATCTAGCATTGATGCTGCTATGTCTTTGAGGTCTTCGCGGTTGTTCAAGTAAGTTTTTAAGGCTTCCATTGGGTCGATGCTGCTACTTGCACTCAATTCAGGAATCCGGGGCCTGGCTAATTGACTGACTAATTCTGCTTGAATTGTGTAGGTGTGAGCGGGACTTAAAGCAGTATGTAGAGAGGAACTGTCAATCAAATCCATCTGTTCGGAGCGGAGTTTGTAAATTAGTCGCACTACGGCATCTTGAATATCATACTTAGCGATCGCTTTCATTAACACCGCTTGCGGCTCATCTGCTTTCGAGATATCCACCTCAATGGTGCGGAAAGTCCGAACTGTTAAGGGACAAAATTCCCATTCAGCCTTCCCCCGCTCCAGTTCCAGCATTACATAGCCTTTATCTTCTTTTTCTTCACTAAAATCTACCCGCTCAATGCTCCCTGGATAAATCACCGGCGGGTTGTTAGATTTATTCAGGTTCTGGTGGCGGTGGACGTGTCCCAACGCCACATAATCAAAACAAGGTCGCGTTAGCAAAGAGAGGGGTAGAGTAAAGCCTTTACCCACTGCTAAAAATCGTTCTGCGCCCAAAGTCGCATTGTCAGCCATCAAGTGAGCCAAAAGGACAGTTGGCACATCAGGGTCAAGACGGCGAATTTCCCCTTCCATAACAACTCGCAGACGTTCGGTTAAAAGTTCGTTGACTTCCGCCAAAGACGAACCTTCTGTTTCTTGGCGAGTCATCAGAGTCGAACGGGTCAACCAAGGGAGGGTAATTACTTGCACTTTGCCATTGCGGGTTTCGATGCAGTGAGTAGTTAATGTATCACCCACAACAAACCCCGGCACTCCCAAAGTGCGGTAAATATTTAAACTTGCTCCTCCCTGTCCTTGGGAATGTTGGTCATGGTTGCCTACCAATAGCACTGTTGGAATATTGGCATCCATGAGACGGCGAAACTGGCTAGCAAAAGCTTGTTGTACATAAGGCGGTGGTGTCGCATCCGGGAAAGCATCGCCACCAAATATCACCATATCAACAGTATCAGTTAGCGCTCGATCAATACATATAGACAAAGTATTGACAAAATCCTCCAGTCGTGTATTTAATCCAGTATCAGGATTAATTCGTCCGTGGGAGAAGCCGCTTCCCATGTGGATGTCGGAAAGATGGAGGATTTTAATCATTTTGTCTTTCGTCCTTAGTCATTTGTCCTTTGTCTAATACTAATGACTAATGACTAATGACTAATGACTAGATATGAATTCCACATTCTGTTTTATCACTTCCCCGCCAGCGTCCGGCGCGTTCGTCTTCGCCTTCACCTACTTTGGTGGTGATGGGTTGGTCGCCAATACTGGGATAACCTTGGTCGTGGAGTGGGTTATAGATGACTCCATGTTCAGCAACGTAAACCCAGCTGTCTTGGCGTGTCCAAGTAGCTATGGGATTTACTTTTAGCCGTCCTTTTCCGTCTAATTCAAATATGGGCATATTAGCACGGGTGACTGCTTGATCGCGGCGGCGGCCGGTAATCCAAGCGACGCTGTTGAGTTCGTCTAGACCTCGTAGTAGTGGTTCAATTTTTGTAATGTGGTGGAATTTGGCAATATCCTTGTCCCAGAGTTTGTCGCCGTATTTGGCTTCAAAGGCTTCGCGGGTATTTACATCTGGAGTTTTGAAAGTTTGCAAATCCAGGTTGTAGATTTGTATGGCTTTGGCTACTAATTCTAGGCTTTCAGGGAAGTGGTGCAAGGTGTCGAGAAAAATTACAGGAACGGGATGCTTCAGTTCACTGTAAAGAATATGGGTAATTATCATGTCATCCACGTTAAAGGCGCTTGTTTGCACCAATCCCGTTGGGATATTCTCTATAGACCATGCCAGTATTTCTTTGGGAGTGGCAGTTTCAAATTGCTCATTTAATTTTTCTAAGTCAAAAGCGATCGTTTGGTTTATAGATGCCGTGGAGACTGTCATGATAATCTTCTGTTCAAATATTTTTACCTTGATTAAGTTTTATTTTACCCCAAAAAGACTCGTATTCCGCTCGGATATAAGGTAATTATTCTGTTCGGAAATTACTACATTATGGGAATGGGGAATGGAGAAAGGGGAAAACAGTTCCGAGTTTTCAGTGCTGATGAGGGCGTTGTGCTATTTTTATTTAGTCAAAACGAATACACGAGCAATAAATAAATTATTTACTAAGAAATTTTACGGAACTTTAAGTTTTACAGAGCTTTTATAGATATTTATACTGATTTTGATATGGTTAAGGGACTATTAACAAAAAGGATTTTACTGAAATGAAGAATTCACAATTGCCCAATTCTTTAGGACAATCAATAACTATGGGCGCTTTAATAATGTTGACCAGCGTTAGTATTATTACAATAATGAACTTTTTCTAAGATCGAGATTTCTAATTTTAGTAATAAAACTTCACATAGTCCTGCTCAAAACTGAGTGGGACTTTTACTTTTTTATCCAAATAAATCTGTAGAGAATAACTTTTAATACGTGTTATTACGTAGTCTTGCAATCAGAGAATTTAAAATTGGGATGCGATCGCTATAAACCTTAGTTTTTATAAGGCGAACAAGTTCGTAGTCAGGACTTTAGTGCTGGATTTTTCAGCACTGTTCGCACAGGGTAGTGATTACTACGAACTCATCAAAATTAATGCGATAAACCCCTAGTGACCGACTGGCGCTTTTACTCCTGCACCGCCTTTGCCCAGGAATAGTAACAAAGGTAATGAGCAAAGGAACCCTATGCCTACGACTCGAAAGCAATCTGCATAAGATAAAACAGCAGCTTGAGTATCTACAGTTTGACTTAATAAAGCTAGTGCTTGTTGTTGAGCCGTTGTCGCATCCATACCTTGATTTTGCAGTGCCCCATTCAGGAAATCGAGACGCTGATTGGTTTCTGGATCGTAAGGACTAAGTTTTGATAACAAGATATCTCGATGAAAAGTCTGTCGTCGGTCAAGCAGAGTAGTAAGTAAGGCAATGCCGATACTGCCACCTAGTTGTCGAGTCAGGTTATAGAAACCAGAACCAGCAGAAACATCTTTTTTGGGTAGTGGGCCTAAAACTGCCAAACTTAAAGGGAGAAACATAAATACAGTAAAGGCTCCGCGCCATACCAATGGCCAAAATAAATCATCTATACCAGTTTGTGGGGTAATTGCTGCTAGTTGAAACATGACTCCAGATGAGCCGACAGCACCGATCGCAATTAAAAATCGGGCATCAACTATGCTAGTGAGTTTACCTAATAAAACCATCCCGATCGCAGATGCTAAAGCCCCAGGTGCTAATAATAGTCCTGTCTGTGTTGCCGTAAATTGCAGTACACTCTGAGCAAATATTGGCACAGCAAAGAGTGCGCCATAAAGCCCCATACCCACCACTGCTGAGAGAACGCTTCCCGCAGCTAGAGAACGGTGATGCAAAACTCTCAAATCCACGGCAGGATGATCTGTTTTCATCTCTCGCCAAATAAACAACCCCAAGCCAATAATGCCCAGAATGGTCAGAGTGATGATGAAACTAGAGGAAAACCAGTCATCTTGCTCTCCTTCTTCTAATACAGTTTGTAAGCTGCCCACAGCCACAATTAAAAACCCGATTCCCCACCAATCAACAGCTTGGTTTTGGGTATCGCCTTTGTCCTTATTCTTGGGCAAAAACGCTAAAGACATGGCTACTGCCACGATCCCAAAGGGAATGTTCACAAAGAAAATCCAGCGCCAGCCTAAACCATCTACTAAGAATCCTCCTAGTGTTGGGCCAATTGCCGGGCCAGCAATTACACCTACACCAAAAACTGCTTGAGCCAAACCTTGTTCGGCTGGGGGAAAAGTCTCGAACAAAATCGCCTGAGCTTTCGCTAGCAATCCACCACCGCATAAACCCTGGAGAATCCGGGCGGCGATCAACATTGGGAGATTGAAGGATAGCCCACATAAAATAGAGGAAATCGTAAAACCAATCAGCGAGAATATAAAGTAGGTTTTACGCCCAAAGTAATCTCCTAACCATGCAGATAAGGGTATTAAGACGACGTTAGCGATCGCATATCCGCTAACTACCCAACCCACTTCACTTACAGTTGCACCCAAGGTTGCTTGAATGTCGGTGAGAGCGACGTTAACAATACTAGTATCAATTACTTCTAAAATTGCACCTAATGAAGCAGTGAAGGCGATCGCCCACTTCAATGGCCCGTGGACATAACCAAATTGATCGGTACTAGAACGTTTAATATTAGTAGCCATTTTAATTTGTAATTCGTAATACTCGCTAAGAACCAGAAGCAAGCTAGGTAAAGCTTTATTTTGAAAAATTGGTATCAATGCGATACCTGGAGTGGGCTATTTATTTGGCATCACAGAAGCTAAAGTTAAGTATTGTATATATACGCTACGGTAGCGTATCATATAAAAATGGTCAAGGGAGAATTCAACGAGAAGTAGCAAAAATACTTATGCTAAAGATGGATGGTAGTTTCTGCTGTTTTCGTGCATCAAAACTGGGTTGTAGGGTTTATTTGTTTCCCAGATGCTTGTTCTGTGTCCAAAGGTAGAAGCAAATTGCCAAGAAGATATCGCTTGGGGATGAGATTTTTATGAGTAACCAAATTAACGTACCCTCTGGACGACCACGCAGCATCCACGCCGACCAAGCAATTCTGCAAGCGACCTTAGACTTGCTTGCAGAGGTAGGATATCAGAGCATGAGTATAGAAGCGATCGCTTCTCGGGCTGGAGTTGGAAAAACAACAATCTATCGGCGTTACAATTCCAAAGAAGAACTAGTTGCAGACGCGATCGAAAGTTTCAGAGATGATTTAGCGATCCCCGATACTGGCAGCTTTTGGGGAGACATGGATATTTTGATTAATAATGCCGCCAAAAAAATAGATAGTCCCCTTGGTCGCCAGACACTCGCTTTGATAATTAGTACAGCATCTAGCAATCCTCAATTTGCAGAGGTTTACTGGACAAAATATACCAAAGTCCGACGTGAAGCTTTGTCTAAAGTACTTAAGCGGGCAAAATCTAGAAGCGAAATACACAAGGATGCGGATATTGAGCTAGTTATCGACCTTTTAAGTGGGTCACTCTACTATGCACTTATTTTTAAACCCATAACCGAGCCAGTAGAAGCGTATATGCGCCGCACAATGAATCTTCTTCTCAAAGGTATTGGGGCGTAGGGAATTGGGGACTAGGGATTGGGGACTGGGAATTGGGAAAGACTTTTTGCAAGTTATCACTTAAGTCCCCTTATCCCTTGCTTCTTCCCCATTCCCCAATCCCAACTTGTTAGCAAAATAACTTTCCATTATAGGTCATAAATGAGATGATGGAGAAATTAGAGAAAAGGTGAACAATTGTTATTTTTCTCCTTCCGCTTCTGGTTGCAGAATAGCATTACAGTACTGAATGAGGGTTGTCAAGCGATCGCTAATCGTTTGAAGTCTCGTTTGTGCAGTCGATGCTTGCCGCGCTCCTTGCAAAAACATCACATCTATCGCCAACAAACGCAATTGTTTACTCATTTCCGTTTGATAAGACTGGACTCGCCAGTTTTCATCAGCCAAAGGCACAATTTGCTGTCCGAAAAATTGCTGCAACGAGGCTACACGCTGTCGCAGTTCGGGTGCAGCGATTTGGGTAGTTGTGGCATCCGTGCGTAATTGCTCTAGCAAGGTTACGAGTGCCAAATATTTCTCAGGGTTTAAAGACATCCAGTGCTAGTTAAGATAGTATTAATGTCAAGTAATTTTTCTTCTACAATAAACTTCTCTTTTACATTTATCAGCACTAAAAGCCTCAAATTATGGTTTGAGGCTTTGTTTGCCATTAATGCATTTTCAAGTTTATGATCCTTGAAACTCAAACTGGATGACTACCAACAGCTATTGGAAAATCATCCTGACACTGTTTTTTCTACCCGTCTCTGGGCGACAGCATCTTCTTCAGTTGATGCTGGCAGTTTTATTTATCATTCACTTAATCTACCGATCCTATCCAAACCCAATTGTATGAGCAGTCTAGCTATTAATTCACCAATTGATCTAGCCATTCCAGAATGGTTAAAAAAATGTTTGAAGGAGTCATCGACAAGTCACGGCGAAGCGGAAGATGACCGAAGGCATAATGATACAGTCTTAATTGGTCGCGCATTTGAATTTGCTTACCAACTGCACCAAGGTCAATACCGGAAATCGGGAGAAGCATACATTGCCCATCCCATCGCTGTAGCTGACTTGCTGCGTGACTTGGGAGGCAGTGCTGCTATGATAGCAGCTGGATTTCTTCATGATGTTGTTGAAGATACAGAAGTTACAAGTGAAGAAATAGAAGAACGCTTTGGCCCAGAAGTACGACAATTGGTTGAAGGTGTAACCAAGCTTTCTAAAATCAATTTCACCAGCAAAACCGAAAGCCAAGCCGAAAACTTCCGGCGGATGTTTTTGGCAATGGCGCAAGATATTCGGGTAATTGTGGTGAAATTGGCAGATCGTTTGCATAATATGCGAACTTTACAATATATGTCAGAAGCTAGCCGCCGCCGCAGTGCCCAGGAAACACGAGATATTTTCGCACCCTTAGCCAATCGCTTGGGGATTTGGCGAATTAAATGGGAACTGGAAGATTTGGCTTTTAAGTATTTGGAACCAGAAGCTTTTCGCCAAATGCAAGAGCTTGTTTCTGAAAAACGGACGGCGCGAGAAGAGAAACTGGCTAGAGCTACGAATATGTTGCAAGAGCGTTTGCAGCAAGCCGGAATCCGCTTTCAGGATATTAGCGGTCGTCCCAAGCACCTTTATAGCATTTACCAAAAAATGCACCGCCAGCAAAAGGAATTTCATGAAATTTACGATTTGGCAGCGCTGCGGATTATTGTTCAAAGCAATGAGGAATGCTATCGGGCGTTGGCGGTGGTTCATGATGCGTTTCGCCCAATTCCTGGGAGATTTAAGGATTATATTGGATTGCCGAAACCTAACCGTTACCAGTCGTTGCACACTGGGGTGATTGGACTAACTGGCCGTCCTTTAGAAGTGCAAATTCGGACAATCGAAATGCATCATATCGCTGAGTATGGGATTGCCGCCCATTGGAAGTACAAAGAAACAGGAGGTTCTAGTATTAGCCATTTGACAGCGACAGATGACAAATTTACTTGGCTGCGGCAGCTGCTGGAATGGCAAACCGATCTCAAGGATGCTCAAGAATATCTTGATAGCATCAAGGATAATCTATTTGAAGATGATGTCTATGTCTTCACCCCTAAGGGGGATGTTGTACCTTTAAGCCCCGGTTCTACCACTGTAGATTTTGCTTATCGCATTCATACGGAAGTGGGAAACCACTGTTCGGGGGCGCGGGTGAATGGGCGAATGGTTTCTCTCTCAACACGGCTACAAAATGGCGATATTGTAGAAGTTCTCACCCAAAAGAACTGCCATCCGAGTTTAGATTGGTTGAATTTTGTCAGAAGTTCGGCAGCGAAATATCGAATAAAACAATGGTACAAGCGATCGCGCCGCGAAGAAAATGTTGCCCGTGGACGGGAATTGTTAGAAAAGGAACTCGGTAAAACTGGTTTTGATAGTCTGCTAAAGTCCGACGCAATGCAGATTGTCGGCGAAAAGTGTAACTACCACAGCGTCGAAGATTTACTCGCTGGTTTGGGTTACGGAGAAATTACGTTGAACCTAGTACTAAATCGTTGGCGAGAAGTGGCGAAGGGACAACAGCCAGTTTCTACAGTATCGCCATTTATCCCCAAAGAACCAACATCAAAGGCTTTGCGAGATGCACCTCCAACTACTTCCCGCGCTAGTGACTCGCCAATTGTTGGTGTAGAGGGGTTGGTATACTATTTAGCTGGGTGTTGTACCCCGATTCCTGGCGAACCGATTATTGGTGTGGTGACGCGAGGTAGGGGGATTTCAATTCATCGCCAAGGCTGCCACAATCTAGAAACTGTGGAGTATGAGCGCTTAGTACCAGTTAGGTGGAATCCAGGCGCAGAAAATAGCGGTCGTCCGCACACTTACCCTGTAGATGTTCAAATTGAAGCTCTTGACCGTGTTGGGGTGTTAAAGGATATTTTGTCACGGTTGAGCGACCAAGGGATCAATGTCCGCCATGCTCAGGTGAAAACGGCTATTGGCCAACCTGCATTGATGGACTTAGGAATAGATATACGCGATCGCTTTCAATTAGAGCAAGTGTTCGTGCAAATTAAGAAAATGAGCGACATTTTGAATATCCGCCGCGTTGGTCAAATTGACGAGTAAGTAGCCAAATTTTAGTGATTGTCTTGAAAGTCAGACAATCGCTAACTAAAAACTGGGGCTGGGAACATGAGCGACCATTGCTCATGTTACATCGTGCTGCGTATGCATGAGAAAATCAGATAATCCAATCGCAATTGTTGCGATGATGCCAGGGAAGGAAAAAAGATGTCGGAGAATTTGAGAAGCCAAGTTGTGACGCAAGGCGTACAGCGATCGCCAAATCGAGCTATGCTGCGGGCAGTTGGTTTTAAAGATGAAGATTTTAATAAAGCCATTGTCGGTATAGCCAACGGTTACAGTACAATTACTCCCTGTAATATGGGAATAAATCAACTGGCACTAAGGGCAGAGGCTGGGATTAAAACCGCCGGGGCGATGCCGCAAATGTTCGGCACAATTACCATTAGCGATGGGATTTCAATGGGAACTGAAGGGATGAAATATTCCCTAGTGTCGCGGGAAGTTATTGCCGATTCCATTGAAACCGCCTGTACCGGACAAAGTATGGATGGTGTGCTGGCAATTGGTGGCTGTGATAAGAATATGCCAGGAGCAATGTTAGCGATCGCTCGGATGAATATCCCTGCAATATTCGTTTACGGTGGTACAATTAAACCCGGACACTACAACGGGCGTGACTTAACTGTTGTTAGTTCGTTTGAAGCCGTTGGCCAACACAGTGCCGGAAAAATTGACGATAAGGAACTATTAGAAGTCGAAAGTCGGGCTTGTCCTGGCGCTGGTTCCTGCGGGGGAATGTTCACGGCTAACACCATGTCTTCAGCATTTGAAGCAATGGGGATGAGTTTACCCTATTCTTCCACAATGGCAGCAGAAGATGCCGAAAAAGCCGACAGCGCGGAAAAATCAGCATTCGTTTTAGTCGAAGCTATCAAGAAACAAATCTTACCGCGCCAAATTATCACCCGCAAATCTATAGAGAATGCTATTTCTGTAATTATGGCGGTGGGTGGTTCGACCAATGCCGTATTGCATTTTTTAGCGATCGCTCGTGCTGCTAATGTAGAGTTAACCCTAGATGACTTTGAAACTATTCGCGCTCGCGTTCCCGTTTTGTGCGATTTAAAACCAAGCGGTAAATATGTCGCTACAGATTTGCACAAAGCTGGTGGCATTCCCCAAGTCATGAAGATGTTACTGGTGCATGATTTATTACATGGTGATAGTCTTACTATTAGCGGTCAAACCATTGCAGAGATATTAGCAGACATCCCAGAAGAACCATCCGCCAATCAAGATGTAATTCGTCCCTGGAATAACCCGATGTATCCTCAAGGACATTTAGCCATCCTCAGAGGTAATTTGGCAACTGAAGGGGCTGTCGCTAAAATTACTGGCGTGAAGAAACCAGTAATTACCGGCCCCGCACGGGTATTTGAATCGGAAGAAGCTTCCTTGGATGCAATTTTGGCGGGTAAGATTCAAGCTGGTGATATTTTGGTTATCCGCTACGAAGGGCCTAAGGGCGGCCCGGGGATGCGAGAAATGTTGGCTCCCACTTCGGCAATTATCGGGGCTGGTTTGGGTGATGCGGTGGGATTAATTACCGACGGGCGCTTTTCTGGCGGTACTTATGGTATGGTGGTTGGTCATGTTGCACCAGAAGCAGCAGTTGGTGGGGCGATCGCTCTTGTAGAAGAAGGCGATAGTATTACCATTGATGCATCGGCTCGTTTATTGCAGTTGAATATATCCGAAGAAGAATTAGCCCGTCGTCGTGCCAACTGGCAACCCCCCGTCCCCCGTTATACCAAAGGTGTCTTGGCGAAATATGCCAAATTGGTATCTTCTAGCAGTCTTGGGGCTGTGACAGATTTAGATTTGTTTTAAATGATATGAACTACCTACACTGACCTGATGGTACGGTGTAGGCTTCCCAATTCATTCAAAGTGCAAAAAAAACCATCCCTAAATTTGCCAGAATTTACGTAAGGGCGATTGCCACAACTTCAACATATTTTTACGAAAAACATTTTTTAGCGCCCAAAGATTAAAACTTTTAAGAAGTAGCCACTTGCACCTTTGACACTAGAGTACATAGCTTCAATAATGTTCTTACGTAAAAATCCGTACTCATATAGAACTCTTATTTGATTTTTGCTAAATATACTGATAGCTAAAACCCGATCCGGCTAGCTTTCAGTCAGCCTTGCTTTGGCAAATCAAATGAGATTGCTATATAAACTGGTATTCATAGGGTTGCATTATGCTTTTCTCAAATTCAACAACTAGTTTAAAAACTAGCCAAAAAAATAATAAACTAGGCACAGTTTTTTGGACTCAAACTAACATTGTGCTACTCACTGGATATTTAATCGCTCTCCCCATTTTTACATTAATAACTTTATCCTTATTATTGCCCTTATTCACTGCTAGCTTCTTCGCTTCAATTGGAACCTCGCACCACTCTACATCGATTCCTTGGATAGACGATCCATCTGAGTGCGAACATACCGGCAGAAACTGGCGCGATCGCAAATGTTGGGATAATGAACACAATCCCATGTTCTGAATAGATATCGCACAATTGCCTAAATTGACAAAACAGGCTAACAACCTTGGAATTAGATCAAAATGGATATGTAGCCTGTTGTTTGTCCAACCTTGAATCAACCTAACTTCGTGCGTAATCTGCAAGAAACTCATTTAAATCGTGCCCGCGCCAGTCTCAGACAAGCGCTGTCTTGGTATGGATATCTTCGCAAATCAGGACAGTTGTCATCTAACCCAGAATTGGCAGGTTTGATCAAACCAGAATTGGAAGCTTTGAATTCCACACTCAACAAGCTGGACTCTAATGTTATCAGAATTGCTGCTTTTGGTTTGGTGAGTCGTGGAAAGTCAGCAGTTTTAAATGCTTTGCTGGGAGATAAAATTCTGCAAACTGGGCCCTTAAATGGTGTCACTCAATGGCCCCGTTCAGTGCGTTGGCAGCCAGGAGGTAAGGTACTAGTAGAGTTAATTGATACCCCCGGCTTAGATGAGATTGAGGGCGAGTCACGGGCGGATATGGCGCGAGAAGTGGTGCATCAGGCGGATTTGATTTTGTTTGTCGTATCTGGTGATATCACGCGCACTGAGTATCAGGCACTGCTGGAATTGAGGCGATCGCAAAAACCCCTGATTTTAGTATTTAACAAAATAGACCTTTATCCAGATACAGACCGGGGAGCGATTTACCAAAATTTACAACAATTGGGTGCTGGACATCCCGAAGCGAAACCTCTACTACCTGATGAAATTGTGATGGTGGCGGCGGAACCAGCAGCAATGGAGGTGCGGGTTGAATGGCCTGATGGGCGTGTCAGTTATGAATGGGAGACACCACCACCCCAAGTAGACGAACTCAAAGAGACAATTCTAAATATTCTGAATCGGGAAGGGCGATCGCTTCTAGCTTTAAATGCCCTCATCCAAGCACGGGATGCAGAAGCCGCCATCGCTCAAAAAACCATCGAATTACGCGAAAAAGAAGCTGAAAATATCATTTGGCAATTTACCAAATACAAAGCTTTGGCAGTAATGCTCAATCCCATCGCTTTCTTAGATATCCTTGGCGGAACTGTTGCCGATTTAGCTTTAATTCGCGCCCTCGCTAGATTATATGGTTTGCCGATGACTAGCTATGAAGCTGGGAAAATTTTAAAAACGATTTTATTTAGTTCTGGTGGTTTGCTACTAGGGGAATTAGGTAGTAGTTTTCTTTTGGGTTTAGGTAAAACTACGGCTGCAATAACCAGTGGTGATAATCCCAGCAATATTACTGCTTTTGCTGGCAGTGCGATCGCTCAAGCTGGTATCGCCGGCTATGGTGCATATTCCGTTGGCAAAGCCGCTCAGGTGTATCTCGAAAAAGGCTGCACTTGGGGACAGTTGGGTGCTAGCAGCGTCATTCAAGAAATTTTATCTCAAGTCGATCGGAATACAATTCTGTATCGCTTGCGACAAGAGCTAGGCATAAAGTATTGATAATAAATAAGTTTTATTAATTATTTGTTACCGTTTACAAGTGTTTATGAACTTCTATCAAGCTCTTCTGACAATTGACTGACATTCTGAATTTGGGATGCAAGATTAAGGGAACAGGTTACAGGGAACAGGCTATAGGAAATAAAACTATTCCCTATCCCCTAATATCTATCTGTATAAATTAAAGGTGAAAGGATCATGACAACTACCTTAAACTCATTTGAAACTGCTGGGGCGGCAAATATTGAAGAAGCGATTACTGAAGCGATTACTGAAGCGCGGACAACTTGTGAGCTAGATGGTAGTAATTCTGCGGGTTGTGCCGTAGCTTGGGACATTGTGGAAGAATTGCAAGCTGAGAAAGCCGATCGACAGCACGCAAAATTAAAGAAAACCTCTTTGGAAAACTACTGCGATCGCCATCCAGCTTCCGTAGAATGTCTAATCTACGACGTTTAACTCTTGCGTAAATCAGTTGTTGCTGATTGCGTTATCTGCTTAATTGCCTCTAAATCAGGTGATGGTGTTTCACTTTCCATTTCCAACCACAAAAGATATTCGATATTCCCAGCCGGGCCAACGATCGGCGACCAAGTTAAGCCTTTGTATTTCCATCCTAATTCATGGGCTGTTTGCAACACCTGGAAAATAGCATCAGCTTGGTCGTTTGGATCTCGCACAACGCCTTTTTTACCCACACGGGATCTGCCAACTTCAAACTGTGGCTTGACTAACAACACAGCTTCTCGGTTAGCTTGAGTTAGTTGCCACAAAGCAGGCAGAATTTTAGTTAAAGAAATAAACGATACATCAACTACCGCCAAATCAGGAATCGGGTCATTTTCGCCATATAACTCATCTGGTCGTAGTTGCCGTAAATTGGTGCGTTCCCGCAAAATCACCCGCGAATCATTTCGCAACCGCCAGTCAACTTGTCCGTAACCAACATCAATACCGTAAACTTGTTTAGCTCCAGCTTGCAAGAGACAATCAGTAAAACCACCAGTAGAAATCCCACCATCTAAACAAATGCGCTCTACTACAGGAATGGCAAATACTGATAAAGCTTTGGAAAGTTTTTCACCGCCTCTAGAAACAAAAGGCGATCGCTCTTTAATTTTTATTTGAGCTGCAATATCAACTTCTGTACCAGGCTTATCAACTAACTGCTGATTAACAGTAACTTCCCCCGCCTGAATTAACCTCTGTGCCAAGGCGCGAGAAGAACATAAATTTCGCTCTACTAATAGTGTGTCGAGTCTCTGTTTAGCCAATTAACTAGACTCTCCTGGTAAGATTCAAACTGTATTAATAAAAGTAAACGCACCTTGCCAGTCAAGCCAAAGTGCGATAGTTGTTAATTCCACTTATGCGAACTTTGTTTGTATAGTTCCGCGATTTTTAGCCACCAGAGCTATACGCTAAATATCGATCTCGCTCAACTCGCGTGTGATGTGATCGAATGGTTCATCTACAAAAGCAGTATTAACCACACCTGCTGCTGCTACTTGCTCCTTAATCAGATCCTTAAGAATCTGGATACCGCGAACCGTAGGCCCAATAGGCACTCCTAAAGAATTGTAAGTTTCCCGCAGTCCTTGCAGCACACGCTCATCCAATACATTTGTATTCCCAGCAACCAACGCATAGGTGGCGTAGCGCAAGTAGTAATCTAAATCGCGCAGGCAAGCCGCATAACGACGAGTTGTATAGGAATTTCCACCGGGACGGATCAATTCTGGCAGTTCTTCATATAACTTTAAACCAGCCTGCTTGACAAGTGCAGCCGCATTAGAATTTATCGCCGCTGCCGCTTGGACTCGGACTGTACCACTGTCAAAGTAAGACTTCAGGCTATCGATCGCATTCCGGTCAAAATACCGACCAGCTAAGTCATAATTCTTAATTAAACTTGTTACCGCATCGCGCATTCTTTTTTCTCCCAATCCTTGCTATTTATGGTTTGATATTTATTTGGCTGCACTTACGCGCCAGCAAATTTTTGTGCTATTTAAAATAGATTCGGCACAAAAACAATCTATCCACTATTTAAGGATTCTATGCCAAAGTTGACCCATATATGATGAACTTTCCAGTTTTGTACAGATGATTGCTGAAAGGTTAATATAACCTGTAATCCAGATATCTGTAGCACAGGCTACAAAATCCCCCAATGTCTAGTATTTAAGATATTTCTGGTGTGTCACGGCTTGATTGAGATCAGCAGGGTTAGGATGCAATGGAAGATTCTGGTTTACTTTAGAAAATTGGTAGAGAAGGAGTAACAATGACAACACCGCAAGAACTCTTGAAGAGAATTCAAGATGAAAAAATTCAACTGATTGATCTCAAATTCATCGATACAGTAGGAACTTGGCAGCACCTCACACTGTACCAAAACCAAATCGATGAGACTGCATTCACGGATGGCGTACCTTTTGACGGTTCCAGCATTCGGGGTTGGAAAGCGATCAACGAATCGGACATGACGATGGTACTCGACCCCAACACTGCTTGGATCGACCCATTCATGGAAGTCCCAACACTAAGTATAATTTGTAGTATCAAAGAACCCCGCACAGGGGAATGGTACAACCGTTGCCCACGTGTTATTGCCCAAAAAGCAATAGATTACCTGGTTTCTACTGGTCTTGGTGACACAGCTTTCTTTGGCCCGGAAGCTGAGTTCTTTATCTTTGATAGTGCTAGGTTTGCCCAAACTGCCAACGAAGGCTACTACTTCTTAGATTCCGAAGAAGGTGCTTGGAATTCTGGTAAAGCCGGTACCGAGAACAAACCCAACTTGGGTTACAAACCACGCTTCAAAGAAGGTTACTTCCCAGTTTCACCAACAGATTCTTTCCAAGATATCCGTACAGAAATGCTGTTGGTAATGGCAGAATTAGGTGTACCCATTGAAAAGCATCACCATGAAGTTGCTACTGGTGGTCAGTGCGAACTAGGTTTCAAATTTGGTAAGTTAATCGAAGCGGCTGACTGGTTGATGATTTACAAATATGTCATCAAGAACGTTGCCAAAAAACACGGCAAAACCGTCACCTTCATGCCAAAACCGATTTTTGGCGACAACGGTTCTGGAATGCACTGTCACCAATCTATCTGGAAAGATGGCAAACCTCTGTTTGCAGGTGATAAGTATGCTGGTTTGAGCGATATGGCGTTGTACTACATTGGTGGTCTTCTCAAACACGCACCAGCGCTATTGGCAATCACTAACCCCAGCACCAACTCCTACAAGCGCTTAGTACCTGGTTATGAAGCACCAGTGAACTTGGCTTACTCCCAAGGGAACCGTTCTGCTTCAATCCGTATTCCTCTATCTGGTACTAACCCCAAAGCCAAGCGTTTGGAATTCCGTTGTCCAGATGCTACTTCTAACCCCTACTTGGCATTTGCTGCAATGCTTTGTGCTGGTATCGATGGCATCAAAAACAAAATCCATCCTGGTGAACCCTTAGATAAGAATATCTATGAACTCTCTCCAGAAGAACTAGCAAAGGTTCCTTCAACTCCAGGTTCTTTAGAATTGGCGTTGCAAGCACTGGAAAAAGATCACGCATTTTTGACAGAATCAGGCGTTTTCACGGAAGACTTTATCGAAAATTGGATTGACTACAAACTAGGTAATGAAGTCAAGCAGTTGCAACTACGTCCTCATCCCTACGAATTTTACCTCTACTACGATGCTTAATTAAGGATCGGATCTCATCAACTAAAATTAATAAGTTTCGCCACCCTAGAGTAGAGGGTGGCTTTTTTTCCAGAGTTGTCAGTTGAGATATTCACTTAAAACTCTTGAAACTTAGCTCATGGAAGCATGACTAGGCCCATAAATCATCCGAGTGTTAGCATCTACCTTCCCTTGAATCGGGTTCCAATAGTGAGATGCTTCTTCAGGAAGACCAAGTTCTTGTGCAGCTCGCATCAGTATTGATTGTTGGCGATTCTTGACTTGCTGATGTTCGCGCACCATTAATGCACGAGATTTATCTGCAATAGACATAACCATAGTCCTCTCTATTTGGTGAATATATAATTTTTGTTTTCTCACAAGACTAATATAACAATAATTCTGTAACATAAGCTACTTTTTACATAAGTTTATATTTTATTTTGCTGACAATAGTCCAATTCATGGCACAAATACAGCAGTTGCAAATAAGTTAGGATCAAATACACAATTTACAAAAATTTACATAATCTATGACAGTTACCTACCCACGTAAATTTCAGAATGTTTTAGGTGCCAGAGAGATATTGAAACGGGTGGTATGCGATCGCGAAATCCATCTCATTACCCTCAACCGCTACCGTTACAGCGAACAACGCAGTTGTAAAGACTTGACTGACCTAATTGAACAACTGAATGGACAGCCACGAGAACTGGTGCGGGATTTGTCTCATCATATTTCAGATGAAGCTCGTCATGCTATGTGGCTAACTGACTTGTTGGCAGACCTGGGAGCAGATATCGGTAAGCCGCCTGGTTCCTCTTATATCAATGAATTTGAACGCCTGCTAGACCACGAACAACAAGATCCAGTCGAAGAACTCGAAGATTTTGTGATTTCTTCCCTTGCGGCGATTAACGCCACCGAAAAACGAGGTTGTGAGTATTTTTCTGCTCACATTTATGCACTCAAGCAAGCACCGCAGACAGAAGAAAACATCAAAATTCGGGAAACCATTGAAAAAATTCTCCCAGAGGAAGCAGGACATGTCCGTTGGGGTAATCGTTGGCTAGGAGAACTCGCGCGTAAGAGTCCAGAACATCAGCAAAAAGTAGAGCAAGCCAAGCGAAAATATACCGCAATTGAACAAGCGGCATTTGAATCAGGAATGGATATTACCTTGGGTGCAGAACTACGACGAGTTGCCAACCTAGTTGAAGTGGCAAATACCATGCCACTTTGGCAACGTCCTCAATACCTGATGGAACGCTTACCCCAGACTTTGTTAGCGCCTGAGTTGCAATTTACTAGGATTCAGGCTGCACAAAAAGCTTGGCAGCGCAATCCCCAGATGTTTATCGAGAAGTTTGTGCCGATGTTCCTCAACGGCATCCAGAAAACAGAAAATAACCGCAAGAAAACAAAAGTGTAAAGGGTATTGGGAATTGGGTATGGGTTATTTCTTTAATCTCCCTTGTCTCTATTCCCTTTTCTTTAAGTAAAATTCATCAAAAAAGAATTTAAAAAGGCCAAATGCAAAATTTTGCATTTGGCCTTGGGTGTACAATAATTAAGAGAGTCAGATAATCTATTGAGCTATCAAATCCTTCTTAATATCTATTTATGTTGGTAGCCATCTGTAAGCAAAAGAACCAGGGTCGAAGAGTAGGTCATAAGTAGTAGTAATATATGTTGCCAAGTGCAATAAACTTATACTACTTATGCGAATCCATATTCTAGATAAGCTCAAATGAAACGAAAGGGATTTTATGCTTCGGTAAAGGACGCTAAACACTCGTCAAAGCTAATATCCATTAGTTGCTCAGATAGAAACTAGCTACTCAATGAATGAAAAGAGAACCTGTTGGGGAATAAAGTGAAGTTACTTTAATACTGTTTCTTCAACAACCAAAATGTCTAAATTAGATGTGCTTTAGATTGAACTGATAGCCAAAGTAACATCTATTTTGAGAGTCGTTGAAGATTGAGACGCAGAGCTTCCCAGGAATATGAGCATTTGAGGAGTTGTTAATGCTGTCGATCGAGGCACTTAATTTGATTTGCGTTTTGATCGCCAGGATTAATACCAACTTATGATATACAAAGCTTGCAGTTGAAATACTAAGCGATCGCTGAAGATTTTCGTGTGTCAACTGTATATATCTCTGCCAGAAAAGCTGTGTGAAAGATGTTAACACAACATCGTGTTTTCTGGTAATTTGGTTCTTTTGGAAAAAGAGGCATTACCCTACGGTAGTTAAACCACAACATAGGTAATTCCGTATTTTTGCGTTACTTCCCTACGCCCACTACCGCGATGACGTGGCGCATCATCTGGATTTTGTTCAGATGCTGCCGAGAGCCACTGTTCCGAAACAGGCGTGGAAAGTAGCCCAGTTGATAAGTGATTGACCATTGCTTGGCAGTTAGAAGCTAAGGGGCCGAACACCAGACTCGATACTAAAAGTGAAATGGCAGCACGCATAGCAAATGTCTATTTTGGAACTCTCCACTTCACTGATACTTAGCTTTTTGATTAATATCCGGACAATTCATCAAAAAGTATTCTGCTTTACTGAAAATAAACTCTTCTTACCCTCCGTTTAAATGTTCGACTAATAACCAATTACCAAAGTGGTTGTAACGACCCCACAATGTAACTAATTGTTCGTGAGGATAAGCGCTTAATTGCTCGTCAATATGCGATCGCAAAGTCACAAGCTGCCAATTTTGCCCTTGATATGCAACTGGTGCTGTGACAGCAAATCTGTATTCCTGCCGATCCAAACGGGAGAAAATGCCTTTGAAACAGTTACTTTCTCGAATTAATGCCTTGTCAAAAGCAGAGTCAGGGTACTCATTCTCCGATGGGCAAGGGCAATAACCACTATCTGGATAGGCTTGTGGGTTATTTAAGTAATACAGTTGCCAGTGCAGCCAATCCGAACGATTGGGTGGAAGATTAAATAAAGGAATAATTGCTGTTTTTGAGCGATTATCTGCTAATAAAGCTGTTTGCAGCGCCCGAATAGGTAAATACCTCGGCTGGCAGTTTAACTCAACACACATCGCTGCCGCCATTCCTGCTGCTTGACCAATACCCATAACCACAGGTTGTAATCTGGTGGCCCCATTGGCAATGTGGGAAACAGAAATGTTCTTTTCACAAACCAAGAAACCATCTGTAGTGGCTGGAATTAAGGAATTGTAAGGAATTGTAAAGGGAGTTCCAGTCCAACGTCCGCCCCAACGGATAGATTTTGGTTGCAGTGAGAATTGAACACCAGGATAATGATGGTCATTAGCGTAGTTACCAACTGCGATCGCTTCGCAAACGCCAAGGGCGAACGCATCATTAAATATAGATGCAACTCTCCCTTCAGCGATCGGTAAAATATCCTGTTCTCGGACAGTAGTTAGCCCCACTAAGCGGCGGCTTTCGCGGTAATAAGGATGCAGTGCAAAAGCTGTAGAGGTGTGAGGAAATACTTTTTCTGCTAAACCATAGCGGCGACCAAGCTGATTTTGGATAAAATGGGCAAAATTTTGGCTGTGCCAGCGAGATTCTTGGATGAATTCACCTCTGGACACATCTGACTCTATCAGCCGCCCTAATCCTTGGCCGTAGTCATTGCCACAGATTGGCCAATTAATCATGAATCGCCCATCAGGCAAACGTCCATAATTCAAAAATGTCTCTGCTCCATAGGCATCCCAAGCGCCTGTAAACTCTGAAGGATTATAGTTAGGGGCAGCTGGAATTTCTGGTGCCGCACCTACGCCCGTCGTAGACATCGCATCACCAAAGTCTTGCATAATCACTACATAAGTAGGCGCTTGCACTGGATATGTCTTGGTGAAAGAGTTAAAATTCACTGGGGCGCTGGGTTCTCCCCATTCAGATTGCAATTCCCAGCCCCAACGGTAAGGTATTTTAGCTAAAGCTAATAAATCTCCTAATTCTGTGCCGTCGAGAATAATTTTGGCTGTGACAGCAAAATCAGCAAAGCGCACACCAGTAATAGAATCACCTTGACGATAAACTTCTATTGGCACTTGTCCAGAAATCCAGTGCAGATTTGGCAATTCTTGCACCCAATCTGCAAAAATCTCCGCCCCAATTCGAGGATCGTAACTAAAAAAGCTTACCCAACTGTTATCTAATCCTCCGGGCTGTCGTTGTCGCAATTCCTGCAAAAACGCACCCCATAACCCCGTTTGAAAAGCTTCTAATTCGTTACCATCGGGTGCAGATACTCCGGCTGAAGTTAGCATTCCCCCCAACCAAGAAAATTCACTTACCAGAATCGTTTTGGCTCCCCGTCGCGCTGCTTGGATAGCAGCCGCAGTGCCTCCAGTTCCACCACCGACAACTAAGACATCAGCTGTGTATGTCTGATTAACCATTGCTTAATTTAGACAGGACTTAGAGGATGTTTGAAAAGTCCTATTGTAGGTATCAAAACATTCTAGATCCCCCTAAATCCACGCCACTTGCTTCACTTGGGGACACCCCAAAACCGCAGTGGCTACCCTTAAAAACTGGACTTTGATTCCGGTTCACCCCTTTTTAAGGGGGATTAGGGGATCGCTAAGTGTCTAAAATCACGGTGAAATACTTTTCAAACATCCTCTTAAGCAAAAAATAACCCAAACCTTGATTTTCTGGTAGGGGTAATACCCTGCGGGAAACCGTTTTGTGTAAGTCCTAAAAATACTCAAAACCTTTTCAATAGAAATGATGATTGTGGGTGAGGAGACTAGGTGTATATATTCAAGAATTTGTCTAGACTATTTTTGAGCAGATGATAACAGCAGTTTTTACTACTCCCACGCAGCCTGAAAAAAGTCGCGTTCGCAAAACATAGCATAACGATAGGTTGAATGCACAACAGAATTGGTAGTGGCATAATTGTCAACCAAACTTTCTAATTGTTGTGTTAGTGGTTGAAATTCTGCGCTACTGTAAGTACGAATCCAGTCTGCATATTGATGATTAGGAATACCATTATGAGCTAATTGTTCTCCCAAAAAGGCATACAAACGCATACAGGGAGACATAGCCGCCGCAGTTAAACCCACATCTCCACTCCAAGCAGTTGCTAACAAAAAGTCAGTATAGCGGCGCGTGGCGGTTCCAGGTTCCACAGAATGCAAATTGACTCCCCATTGAGAAGCATAGCCACTATGCAGCCGCAGTTCTTCTAAAACTCCACTAGCTAAGTTATGAAATGTAGTGAAACCTAACCAGTCTGGTGCTTTAGCTGCGGCGATACTGTACGCACGGGCAAAAGCTTCTAAGAAAAAAGCATCTTGCCCTACATAGTAAGCAAATTTCACCTGCTCAAGAGTACCATCGCCAATGCCCCGAACGAAAGGATGCTCTAAGCAAGCTTGAGCTAAGTCTTGATTTACTACCCATAATTCATTAGATAAAGTCATTTGTCATTTGTCATTTGTCATTTGTTTTATCCTCTCAAAAAGGAAACACTTAAAAAGGGAAGAACTGGAGTAAAACTGAGCCAAGACTTCCCAAAAAGTCAACGAAACTGGGACTACCAGTGCTTACTCGATCGTTTACGGGTGTTTTCAGTTCTTTAATAAAAGCCTGGGCTGTTTGTGTACCAGGGGTATTATTTTGGGATGTAAATAACTTTTCAGCAACTTGGGCATCTTGGAATGCACCTTGTCTATCTAGTATTTGGTAACGGGCGATACCACGAGCTAAATAAGCACCTGCAAATTCTGGTTTAATAGCGATCGCTTGATTAAAATAACCGATTGCTTGCTGTTGGTTGCCTTTTTGCCCTTCTGCTATACCTAAAGCATAAAATTCATCTGGTGAAGCAATTTGTGATGGGATGCCAACTGCACCTTGGAAGTTAGCACCATTTAGGTAAGCACCTTTCATTTCTGCATTTGCTAGATAGGTATTTCTCAAATCAGTACCCGCCAAATTTGCCCCACTAAATTTAGCTTCGCTGAGATTAACACCAAATAAACTAGCGCCACTCAAGTTTGCACCTCGCAAATCTGCACCGCTCAAGTTTGCACGACTGAGGTTAGCACCTGTGAGATTAGCACCGCTCAAATTGGCTCCAGATAAGTCAGCCATCACTAAACCTGCATTAGTCAAATCACAGTTTTGACATTGTTTGGTTGCCAATAATTGTCTAACATGTTCAGAATTTGCCGCTTGTACGCTTGTTGTCAAACTAATGGTGGTTAAAAATGCGGCTGCACCGAGAATTTGGTTCTTCATATTCGCGTAATATTTATTACTCAATATTTAATACTAACTGAGACGGATTTATACCTCAGCATTATGATATGAGCAATCTCAATAATTTGACCTCTGTAGTTACCTATATTACTTGTAAGTTTGAGTATAGTGCTTACAGGTTGGGTTTAATACACCGTGTTTACCAGGCTATACCTTCTGGTGCGTCTGCTAGGCGATCGCATTTCCGCATTATAGAGAAATAACCAAGCTATCAATGTCAAGCAAAATGATGCATCTGTATGATAGTCAAAACTGAGGGAACAACACTAAAGCCTGTGCAAAATATCGTTTAAAATCAAGCATCTCTAACATCCAAATAATCAGGATTTTCTTTAATCAAGTAAATCAGTGAAGCCGTGGTAAAAAGATAAATTTGCTCTTATATGCCCTGATTTTAAATAAATATGAGACTATAGAAACATTAAAGCAGTCAAAAAAACGTGAGTCAGCAAGACAAACTCTTAGAAAAAATTCTCTCTGGGACTTCTGATACAGATATCCCTTTTGCCCAACTGTGGCAACTCTTATATACACTAGGCTTTGATGAACGGATTCGTGGCGATCATCGCATTTTTGTCAAAGCCGATGTTGAGGAAATATTGAACTTACAACAAAAGAAAGGGAAAGCCAAAAGCTATCAGATTAAACAAATTCGTGCAGTAATTATCAAATATAAGCTAGGAAGTAAAAATAATGTTTCGCTATGAAATTATTCTCTACTGGAGTGAACTAGATCAAGCCTTTATTGCAGAAGTACCAGAATTGTCAGGTTGTGCTGCTGATGGTGATACTTATCAAGAAGCCTTGCACAATGTAGAATTAGTTATGCAGCAATGGATAGAAACAGCCAAGGATTTAGGGCGTTCAATTCCTCAACCTAGACCGCGTTTGATGTATATTTAATTGATACACCAACCGAGTCAAACTGAGTTTTTAGCATCATCAGAAATATTTGGCACTATCTACCATAATCGTATCTATAGGACTCATATTTGATTTTTGAAATATACGTAGGGTGCGTTATGCCAAAGGCTAACGCACCACTCCGAATTTTAGGTGCGTTACGCTGTCGTTAAGACACCAAACCCTTGATAATTGTGCGTTACGAACTTCGTTCTAACACACCCTACATACCTAATTTTGTTCAAAAATCAAATAGGAGTCCTATAGCAGTTCTAAATCATTTGTGAAAACTTAGATACCCGACTTATTTAATAAATCTGGTATTATGTAGTTGAAAATGTTAGTTACTGGCAACCTTACAAATTACCATAATATGTGATTTGTATTTGTCGGTACTATATTGAATAAGTTCTAATTCAGAACGTTCTAGTTCTTGCAAAAGTTGGGAAATTTCATATTTATGATGTCGCCAAATAGTAATTTCTTCTCCTTCAGAAATTTCAATATTTTTATCTATCCCCGTCAGACTAAAGTTTATAGTGTAATCATGATGGAATCTCATGTTGGCAACTATACTATCGGTTTTTAAATCATACTTTCTCACCAATTCACAATCTTCAGACTTAATCCCAATCTTATTTTTAACCCATCCATATATTTCTTCTACATGATACTTGCAGCCACCTCTGACGTTTCCATTCCATGTAGAGTTAGAGCCAATCTCATTAGTGAACACCAGGAAATCATTTTTTTCCATACTATCTCTAAAGTTTTTGAATACCCGATCTCTATTTTGATGATTTCCAATAGTAACGCCTAAGTGTAAAAATATTTTTGCTTGATTTTCAATTTCAATATCGGCTTTATTTTGGAATAATTTTTTTGGTATAGAATTATTTTCTATATCAATTGGAGAACTGATAAAATCGACTTGAGGAAACCATTTTTTAAAATTATTTCTGGATACATCAAGCAATTCTTCACTAATATCTAAGGCAATATATTTATTGATTTTATCTAATTTGTTAAGTTTCTGAATAAAATCTTTGGCAGGATATGAATTCCCTGCACCTACATCTACGACATTGATTTTTTCGCCACTTTTAATATTTTCATTAAAGTAGTTAAAATTAGCCTTTAAAAGCTCAATTTCTACATTCGATGTTCGATACCATCTAGGAATAAGATATTTTAGATAAAAGTCATCCCATATTTTTGCACCTCTACCTTTATAAGAATACTTTAGAGGGATTTCTCGTCTGATTTCTAATGCATTAATTATCCCTAAGATTTCTTCTTCAGAAAAAATAGAGTAGAACTCAGAACTTGGCTTTGCTGTGCGACTGATAGCAGTTGACATATCTGAGGGAAGTTGGGAATTGCTATAAAAATTTTGAGCCATTATTCTTGTTCTTTGGTTTTCTTCGGTATTTAAATGGATTAGCCGCAATGCTTGCCAAAGACGTATTTTCCCATGCAGTTGTCCCCAAATGTGGAATTGTCACCACAAATAGATTTTATATTCGCCATTGACCAGTTGTTTTTTTACAATCAAAGTGCGAGATAATTTTTCAAAGATACAGGGGTGCATTTCAGTGGTTCAGCAGCCAGAACTCCGAGAAACTTCGTCGATACAGTCAATGCAGCGTGTGCTTAAGAGTTTAAGCACTTACCGATGGACTTCGCTAGGAGCATTGGTCAGCCTGTTGCTGTTGACGATCGCAAATGCGGTGACTCCACAATTATTTAGATGGGGAATCGATCGAGGTATTAGCCAAAACAACCTCCAAATTGTGCTATACAGCGCCGCCTGGATGGTACTCGCCGCGATCGCTCGTGGTTTGTTTAACTTTGGACAAAGCTATTTGGCAGAAGCAGCGTCTCAGGGTGTAGCTTATGACCTGCGGAACAAGATTTTCAGCAAAATTCAAAATCTCAGTTTTAGCTATCATGACCAGGCGCAGACTTCCCAACTATTAACCCGTGTCACCAGCGATATTGAGCAGATCCGTACCTTTATTGGTACTAGCTTAATTCAGGTTATTGGTGGAATTGTCACACTGGTGACTATTGCGGTAGTTTTGCTGGTAATGAATTGGGAACTCGCACTGATTACACTAACAGCAGTACCTGTATCAGCATGGTTGATGGCACAATTTGTCGGTCGCAATAATAAACTTTTTCGGCAAGTCCAAGAGCAACTGAGCGACCTCAATGCTGTATTGCAAGAGAACTTGCAAGGAATCCGGGTGGTGAAAGCCTTTGTTAGGGAATCAGCCGAAAGGTCGCGTTACACGACCCTAAATGATGGTCTAGTGAAGGCAAACATGAAGACCATTAACGCCATCCACAATACCTTCCCGTTTATCTTTTTAATGAGTAACTTGGTAACACTGGCAGTTTTCGGCTACGGGGGAGCGCAGGTAATTGGGCGTAGATTCTCCATTGGCGAACTGGTGGCGTTTAACTCCTACCTAGCATTGATTCTCCAACCGATTTTGTTGATTGGATTTGCTGCGCCTGCGATCGCTCAATCAGCTGCTTCTGCGGAACGAGTTTATGAAGTTGTAGATGCAGAGGTAGAAATCCGCGATTGTCCCGGCGCTGTGCCATTTGAAACCTGCGGTGGGAGAATCACCTTTGAAAATGTTTCCTTTCGCTATCCGGGAGCCAGTACCGAAGCTCTCAAAGAAGTTTCCTTTGAAACCAAACCCAACGAACTAATCGCCGTTCTAGGGATGACTGGTTCCGGTAAAAGCACAATTATGAACTTAATTCCCCGCTTTTATGATGTCACCGGGGGAGCAGTTCGCATTGACGGAAGAGATGTAAAAAGTTTTACACTTAAAAGCCTGCGATCGCGAATTGGCATTGTATTTCAAGAAACCACTCTTTTCTCTGGCACACTCCGCGAAAATATTGCCTACGCCAAACCCGATGCAACCCTAGAGCAAGTGATTGAGGTTGCAAAAACCGCCCAAATGCATGATTTTATTATCGGTTTACCCGATGGCTACGAGACGATTGTGGGCGAACGAGGCGTGGGCCTATCTGGCGGACAAAAACAAAGAATTGCGATCGCTCGTACCTTACTAACCGATTACAGCATTCTGATTTTGGATGATAGCACCTCAGCTGTAGATGCCAAAACTGCTGCCCATATTCAAGCCGAACTAGATGGCTTAATGCGCCAAAAAACTTGCACAACGTTTGTAGTAGCTCAACGTATTAGCACCGTTAAGAATGCCGATCGCATTTTTTTAGTTGATAAAGGCCGATTGGTAGCCCAAGGGACTCACGAGGAATTGATGGAAACCAGCCCTCTCTACGGTGTGATTTTGGAATCTCAGGTAAAGACGAAAGAAAAAAATGATCCCAAACTAACGTAAATAGCATCGCTTGAGATTTTTATAACAGCCTTGTAATCCAAAATCCAAAATCTAAAATCCAAAATTGCTATGAGAGGCACTATTCCCGTTGTTGCATCTGACGATCGAGCGAGTAAGCAAATCTCCACCCTGCAACGCTTTTTGCAATATCTGCTACTTTATCGCAAAGAAATTCCCATCGCCCTGACATTAGTATTGATTGGTGCCGCAACCCAAGCAATTGGCCCGTTTTTCCTCGGTTGGTCGATCGATCGCCTAATTGCCCAAGGTAATTTGCAGGGACTCTTAATGTTATTAGGGCTACTAGGGCTGAACTACGGACTTGGCGTTTTAGCAATCCGGGGTCAAATTATTCGAGTCGGCTGGATTATGCAGCGATTGCTGGCTCAATTGAGGCAAGATATTTTTACTAAAATCCAAAGTCTGCCCCTCAGCTTTTTCGATCGCAGCGAAGCGGGCGATTTAATGAGCCGCCTGCTAAATGATGTTAATACTGTAAATCAGGCATTTGGACTAACGATCGCTCAAATGTTGGGCAACGTTTTCAGTTTGGTCGGCATAATCATTGCCATGCTCTCCATCAACCTGCAACTCGGATTGTTGAGCAACCTGGTTGTACCACTGATGATTTTTACCACAAGTTTGTTTGCTCGTTGGGCAAGAACCAGGTTTCGCGTTACTCGACAGACTATTGGTCAGCTTTCCGCCAAGTTGGAAGAAGATATTGGCAGCGTGCGAGAAGCACAGGCATTTAATCGGGTACAGATGAATATCGCAGAATTCGCCGTTCTTAACGCCGCCAATCGTGATGCCAATGTCGAAGCTGTAGCAATTACTTCGGCCTTTTTGCCCTCCATCGATTTTCTCAACACACTTGCAACCGCAGGTGTGCTGGCTTACGGCGGCTATCTCGCAGTCACTGGATCTGCAACAGTGGGTGTGGTGACATCCTTTTTACTTTACGTCCAGCAGTTCTTCCGCCCGATCCAGATTCTCAGCCAGTTTTACACCCAAGCTCAATCTGCCTTCGCCGGATTAGAGCGAATCTTTCTATTACTAGATGAACCGTCAGAACTCAAAGATGCACCCAATGCGACAGAAATGCCGCCCATTCAAGGGGAAGTGACATTTGAGAATGTCAAGTTTGGCTATAACCCAGATCAATTGGTTCTTAAAGGGGTGAATTTGCACGCCTATCCAGGACAAATGATTGCATTAGTCGGGCCGACTGGTTCGGGAAAAAGTACAATTATTAACTTGATTTTGCGCTTTTATGATGTCTCTAGTGGTGCAGTGAAAATTGATGATATTGATGTGCGTAGCGTTACTCAAGCAAGTCTACGCCGTCAAATTGGCATCGTTCTACAAGATAATATTTTGTTCAGTGGTACCGTCGCCGAAAACATTGCCTTTGGCGCTCCCTATAGTACCCAAGCTGATATCGAAGAGGCTGCACAACTGGCAAATGTGCATGAGTTCATTACCTCACTGCCACAAGGCTATACAACCCAATTGGGCGAACGGGGAGCGCCCCTGAGCCAAGGACAACGACAACTAATCAGTATTGCCCGTGCCGTATTGATTAACCCCCGAATTCTGATTCTTGATGAAGCCACCAGTAGTATTGACACGCGCACAGAAGCGCTAGTACAAACTGCGATCGCTCGTTTGCTGCAAGGTCGTACTAGTTTCGTAATTGCCCACCGCCTGAGTACAGTTACTCAAGCAGATCGGGTATTAGTGATTCAGCAGGGACAAATTGTAGAGCAAGGTACTCACGCCGAACTCATCGATCGACAAGGTGTCTATGCCAATCTCTATGCCTTGCAACTGGGTGCAGCAGACACAATGGTTCTTCAAAATGAAAAGTAAAATATATATAGCTCAAATTTACCAATTGCCAGAAAAGGAATGAAGCTACCTAACCTCGATTCACAAACCATCGATCGCATTATTGAGATGGCATGGGAAGATAGAACATCTTTTGATGCTATTGAAGCTCAGTTTGGGTTGCTGGAGAAACAGGTAATTGCCTTAATGAGGCGCGAAATGAAAGAATCTAGTTTCCAAATGTGGCGAGAGCGAGTCACCAAACGCAATACAAAGCATTTATCTAAGCGAGAATTTATTGCAGGTCGGTTTAAATCGCACAATCAAAAAACGTAACTAATTGAAAGTAAAATGACGAAAGTTACACTCTACATTGCAGCTAGTTTGGATGGCTATATTGCTCGCAGCGATGGGGGAATTGAATGGCTATCAATCCTTGACACTGAAGGGGAAGACTTCGGTTATGGTGATTTCTACGAATCCATTGATGCGATTGTTTTGGGCAGCAATACTTATGAAGTAGGGCTTGGTTTTGATGAATGGCCTTATCCGGGGAAGAAATCTTTCGTTTTCACCAAACGCAATCTCCAATCTGACCGTGAGGACGTTGTATTTGTTTCCGATCCAGTAAATAACGCTTTAGCAAATATAGAGGCTCAAGGTTTTGAAAATCTCTGGCTAGTTGGTGGCGGAGCATTAATCAATTCGTTTCTTCAGCACAGTTTGATTGACGAATATATTATTTCAACTATTCCAACTATCTTAGGTGGCGGTATACAGCTTTTCCCACCGCCTAGCCCTGAAGAAAAATTGGAGCTGATTAACTCGAAACAATATTCTAGTGGTTTAATGCAATCACATTATAGGCGAAAAGTGAATCTTTAAAAATGTATAACTGATAATAACGCTTTAGGTGGCGTTCGGTTCAATGCACCGAACTTCGGGGAATTGAAACACCACCTGAAACGTCATTGCCGTTTTTAGGAATCGGATATTTTTTAATTACGAATTAAGTTTAAACAACCTCAAGAAGCTTCTGAACAGCTTCGCTAAACTGCTCGTAAGGAGAAACTCCCACGATGGTTTCTGCTAAATTGCCATCTTTGAAAATTAAAACTGCTGGAATACTGCGAAGACCGAATTTTTTGAAAATTGGCTTGTTGTTATCAACGTCTACCTTAACGACTTTAGCGCGGCCTTTGTATTCCTGGGCGAGTTGATCCATTAACGGACTGACCAGCCGACAGGGGCCACACCAAGTAGCGGTAAAATCAACAACAACAACTTTCTCTTCACTTCCATTTAAAACAACATCAAATTCACTTTCTTCAACGTAATTAACTATCTGAGTATCAGTAGACATTTTTTTATTCCTTAGTATCAAACTAAAATTGCAGCAAAAAGCTCACTATACAAACTATACCTCCTTCTGCCTGTCAGATTCACCAGTGACCTACATTGAGAAACCCCCGCAACTGACTTTTGCTCAGTAGCGGGGATTTGATAATCTGATGGTGCATTATGCGATCGCTACCAACCTACCTAATCCAAAAATCTCACACCTTCAAGATGTAGAAGCGTCATCTCGATCGAAAAGTTCTAACAAGCCAATTGTGCCTACAAAAAAAGTATAAATAGCATACTGGATTGGTATCTTTTTTATTGAAGGTGCATAAAAAGCTGCTATAATACTCTCGATAAAGTGGCACGTCATAGCAAAACGCTCAATCCAAAAAATTGGATTCAGACTGCTTGGTACATTACTATTAGTTAGTACGGCATAAATATTCCACGATTCTAATCCAATTGCACTGGTTATAAGCACTGTAGATATAACTTTTACAAAAGGAAAAATGTTTTTCTTTATAAACTTTAAGTTCATGCCGTTCACAAAAAATTATTGAAAATACCTACAATACTCAGTGAAGTAACAGACAAGTTTATCTGTGATAACTTACGCCAAAAGTCTCTCAAACTATTATTGTTTCGTGTTCTCTGTGCCTAGCATTTCCGTTATTCATGCGTAAGTATTAATGTCCGTTATCTAAAATTACCCCTAAGTCAACCAATCTTATATCATAATTACCATTTTTGTAAAAGCCTCTAAAAAGATCGACATAGTGGATTAAATCTGCCATACCCATAAAAACTACGAGTAATGAAAATTAAATAACCAGATAGAAAAAAATGATAAAAGTGTGGAATAATACATTGGAGATAAATTTAATTGCACTCCATAGATTAGATTGATACAAAATGTAAAGCTATGATTGCTCAACATTACAACTCAATTCGCGTTGAAAATGACTTGCTTAAACAGATCCAAATTAAAGAAAATCAGCTAAAAATTGCCCAAGAGTCTAATATGCTCCATGTAGTGGAAGCATTGCAGAGTCAATTATTAAGGTTACAAAGCCAATTGTCAGAGCCGCAAGACGTTGAAATTCAAGCGTTGATGAGTTTGTTAGACAATTAAAATTGTAAAATTTTATTGCAAAGTTTATTCAAAATGTACAAACTATGTTTACAAAAAGCAGAGCATAGCGATTGTGATGCCTGAAGTATAGCTGAGATGCTATAGCTCAATAATTAACAGTACAACAATTAGCGATCCAAGGTCTTAGAGGATGTTTGAAAAGTCCTCTTGTCGGTATCAAAAGTTTTAGATCCCCCTAAATCCCCCTTTTTAAGGCTACGGTGTACACACAAGTCTTATAGAGTTGCCCCAGAGCCTTTTGATCCCCCCAACCCCCCCTTAAAAAGGGGGGCAAAAGTCTCTTAAAGTCCCCCAATTTATCGGGGGATTTAGGGGGATCTCCAACGATTTTGGGTTTGTACAGAGATGTGTGTACACCGTAGCTTTTTAAGGGGGGTTAGGGGGGATCTAAAAGTGCCTAAAATCACAGTGAAATACTTTTCAAACACCCTCTTATATAGGAATCCGGTTTGATTTCTGAAAAGATATGTAGAGTGTGTTAGCGATAGCATAACGCACCAAACCCTTGATAATGGTGCGTTACTACGTATCTAATAATTATTACTTAGATAAGATTTAGATTTTTTGCTGAGTAGGTGGTCTTTTAATCTGCCGGACTAAATCAATCTTAAGAACAGGTTTAATTGAGGACACTTGTCTTTGTCTGAGAATTTGAATTTCTCTCTCAATCGAGTCTTTTCCTTGCCTAAAAAAGTCTTGAGAATTATATGGAACTAAGTCACGGGATAAACTTTGAGTTTGTGCTGGAGTCAAATTAGGAAGGGGTTGTTCAGCATTGGCAGAAGTTTGTACAGCTAGTAACAAAGCTATTGAAACCAGCAAGGGTTTGATGTTTATACATCTTGTGAATATCAGGTTTAACATGATTGATACATCTGTTACGTAAATCCTGCTTCAAACCATCTTCGGTTGGTCTTACTATAATCAAAGTACACTTATTGGCTTACTAATTACCTCCCACCAATGGGTGAATTAATCGGCTAAACTACCCGATCAATATCTGGAACTGGCCGATTTAATTCAATATACTAAGGAGAAAATAACCCTGCAAGGTTGGGTGGATACGCACTAATTGGGCTTCAGTGATAATGCTGTAGTAGGTACTTATTGTCTGTAACAGCAAATACTAAATGATGAAATTGTATTTTATACAGGTATTTTTTCCCAAATTCAGGCAATTATTAGGTGATATATTGCCTTAACCATAGTTTTCGGAGATTTTATGCTTGCTAGTTGTTAAATCATATAAATATAATTGACACTAAAATATATCAGTATTTTAACTGTTGTCTTAGCTGTTAATACTTACCTAATATGTAGCACAATCTTTTTCATATCTTAGTCATTGTGAAATCTCTTCTAAAGACTTACTTAGAACAAGAAATCTGGATACTAGTACGAGATAAGTGGTATTTCGCCACAATTATTGGAGTTTGGGATGATTTATTGTGGTTTAAACATAGAACTTACAACAAAGATACAGAGGAAGATACTCTCTGGGAAATGGTTGTCAAAATCAGTGAAGTAACTGCTATAGATAAAGTTAGGTCTGTTATTAGTAGAAAACCAGACGTGCTTATTTCACGGCTACTAGAAACTGAGCAAGGCATAAACGATCGCTATCATCAAGATGGCGAACATTAATTAGCTTAATAGTGAAAATACTTGCTTGTCTCTTAACATTAACTAGTAAAAATTGACGCAAGCAGTATAAATCACTACTGTCAAGGATTTGCTAAGACAATAAAGATGTTTGCATAGCGGAGGTTTAATACTAATCTGATAGACTATCTTAAATTTGAAATTATAAAAGCTGGTAGCCCAGGGCTGATAACTAACTATGAGTGAAGCCTTATTCTGTATCGAAAATCTGCGAGTTGCCTATCCTCAACGGAGTGGAGAAGAGGCAAGCTGGGCGGTTGATGATGTATCTTTCACCTTGCAACCAGGTGAAAAAATGGGATTGGTGGGAGAGTCGGGTTGTGGAAAGTCAACTATAGGAAGGGCAGTAATGCGTTTGCTACCAGCCTCTAGTCGGATTGAGGGACGGGTGGCATTTCAAGGACAGTCGGTATTTGACTTGATGCCTAACCAGTTGCGGAAATTTCGAGGAGAAGCGATCGCCTTAATTTTCCAAGATCCTATGACACGCCTCGATCCACTGATGACGATTGGTAAGCATTGTATTGAAACCCTCCAAGCGCACTCACCAGAATTATCAACGCGGGAAGCCAAAAAAAAAGCACTTGCTACCTTAGCAAAGGTGAATATTCCACCTAGTCGCTGGAATCAGTATCCCCACGAATTTAGCGGTGGAATGCGCCAACGGGTTGCGATCGCTTTAGCTTTACTCCTCAACCCCAAGTTGATTGTTGCTGATGAACCCACCACCAGCTTAGATGTCACCGTTTCCGCGCAGATATTGAAAGAATTAACTCGTCTGTGCGGTGAAGAAAACATGGGATTGTTGCTGATTTCTCACGATTTAGCAATGGTGGCTGAATATTGCGATCGCATTGGCGTTATGTACCAAGGCAAAATGGTCGAAATGGGTTCTACAGAAACCGTATTTAGGGAGCCTCAACATGAGTATACGCGATCGCTCTTAAAAGCAGCTTTACACATTCAAGCAGTAAAAGATGATGGACAATTGATAATTGCCAATGATTCAGAAAAGCAATTACCGATTCTTAATAAGCAATCCCCAATTTTGAGTATTACAGAACTCAAGCAATACTACACCATAGAACCTAACTTTATCGAACGACTGTTTAAGACACAAACCCAGACAATAAAAGCAGTAGATGGAATTGACTTGGATCTTTATGCAGGAGAAATTCTCGGCTTAGTTGGGGAATCAGGTTGTGGTAAAAGTACGCTGTCACGAACAATTTTGCAACTAATTCGCCCCACCAGTGGCAAAGTAGAGTTTTTAGGACAAGATTTAACTAAACTGTCGCGTCAAGAAATTCGCTCCTCACGGCGACAAATCCAAATGGTTTTTCAAGATCCTCATGCTTGTCTTAATCCAGCGATGACGGTGGGACAAAGTATCGCCGATCCTTTATTTATCCACAATTTAGCCGATCCCGTTAAGGCAAAAGAACAAGTTTTTTGGATGCTAGAGAAAGTTGGATTAACACCGCCAGAAGTGTATTATGAGCGTTATCCATCAGATTTGTCTGGGGGACAACAGCAAAGAGTTGCGATCGCTCGCGCTTTGATTACTCACCCCAAACTTTTGATCTGCGATGAACCAGTGAGTATGTTAGATGCTAGCGTGCAGTCGCAAGTGCTGGATTTGATGTTGCAATTAAAAGAAGAATTTGAGTTAACCTATCTGTTCATCACCCACGATCTTTGGTTAGCGCGATTTTTGTGCGATCGTATTGCCGTGATGAATGGCGGTAAAATTGTTGAAATCGGTCTGACAAAAAAGATTTTTGCCAATCCTCAGCACCCTTATACCAAAACCCTACTAGCTGCTGCTCCCTTATTAGCACGCGCTTAACTAAACAAAGTGAGGAGCGATCGATTCCGACCATACATAATGAGTAGTGAAAATCTCCGATACCCCTATCTGCGCCTCTGCGGTTAATTGATTTTTGCAAATAATTTACGACTCTATATCTAGAGAAAAAAGTTTATTTTTCCTGACATGAAAGACTTATCTAAGTTTGGGGGTAGTGATGGTATTTAATTTCTCAAAAATTCGCTGGTAAAACTGCCTCCAGACATTGAAATTTGAGAGGACAACACTAGTTAGAAATGCTGGTGTCAATAGTTGCAAAAGTCAAGCTAATTTACGGGACATAAAATATCTGAGAAACTTTAACCAGACATTTACCCACCCTTCAACTACCTCGGTTAAGGTTTCTAACAATATCACGTAAATAATTTAACCTTAAACACACAAATTAGCCTACCTAACTTTCCATCTCAGCAGCGTTGACAAACCTCACCGCAATTGTGACGATTACGCTAGAATTATTAAAGGTTCTTTACAGAGTTTTGCTAATCATACCCAATTCTGTTAAAAAAGCCTAGCATTCAAATGTAAATATCAAAACCCCCTCTAGAGTTCACCAAAAGCTTCTATGACGCTCCCAATTCGCAACGTCGCAATTATCGCCCACGTTGACCACGGCAAAACTACCTTGGTTGACGCACTCCTCAAACAATCCGGCATTTTCCGCGAAGGCGAAGACGTTCCGGATTGCGTTATGGACTCCAACGCCCTAGAACGGGAACGGGGTATTACTATCCTGTCTAAAAATACGGCGGTTCGCTACAAAGAAACACTAATTAATATTGTTGATACTCCTGGACACGCTGACTTTGGTGGCGAAGTTGAACGCGTACTCGGCATGGTTGATGGATGTCTTCTGATTGTTGATGCCAATGAAGGCCCCATGCCCCAAACACGCTTTGTCCTCAAAAAAGCCTTAGAAAAAGGGCTGCGCCCCATCGTTATCATCAACAAAATCGATCGCGGTCAAACTGACCCCCACGTTGCTGTCGATAAAGTTTTGGATCTGTTCTTGGAATTAGGGGCAGATGAAGACCAGTGCGATTTTACCTATCTGTTTGCCTCTGGTATGGCAGGTTTTGCCAAAGAAAGCCTGGAAGCAGAATCGGTAGATATGCAACCCCTGTTTAACGCGATTCTGCAACACGTTCCACCACCAGTAGGCGACAGCAATAAGCCTCTGCAATTGCAAGTTACAACCCTAGATTATTCTGAATATCTGGGACGGATTGTGATTGGCAGAATTCACAACGGTACTATCCGCTCAGGACAACAAGCTGCTTTGGTAACAGAAAATGGCACTATTGTCAAGGGTAAAATTACCAAATTGATGGGCTTCGATGGACTGAAGCGCGTAGATATGGAAGAAGCAACCGCAGGTTATATTGTGGCGGTGGCTGGTTTCGCTGATGCTTATATTGGAGAAACGATTACTGACCCCAATGAACCGCAAGCTTTACCACTAATTAAAGTGGATGAACCAACCTTGCAAATGGCCTTCTGGGTGAATGATTCGCCCTTTGCTGGTCAAGAAGGTAAGTTGGTGACTTCCCGTCAAATACGCGATCGCCTATTCCGCGAACTTGAAACTAACGTTGCTTTGCGGGTTGAAGAAACCGATTCTCCCGATAAATTCCTTGTTTCCGGTCGTGGAGAACTCCACTTGGGTATCTTAATTGAAACCATGCGTCGGGAAGGCTTCGAGTTTCAGGTATCTCAGCCACAGGTAATTTACCGCGAAATCAACGGTCAACCTTGCGAACCCTACGAACTTTTGGTGTTAGACATACCTGCTGAAGGTGTGGGTAGCTGTATAGAACGCCTGGGACAACGCAAAGGCGAAATGCAAGATATGCAACCAGGTAGTGGCGATCGCACCCAATTAGAGTTTGTCATTCCCGCCCGTGGATTGATTGGTTTCCGGGGTGAATTCATGCGGATGACTCGTGGCGAAGGCATCATGAACCACAGCTTCTTAGATTACCGTCCAATCAGTGGTGACATTGAAGCTCGTAACAAAGGCGTTTTAATCTCCTTTGAAGAAGGCGTTTCTACTTTCTACGCCATGAGAAATGCCGAAGATAGAGGAGCGTTCTTTATTACTCCCGGCACAAAGGTTTACAGAGGTATGATTGTGGGAGAACACACTCGTTCTCAAGATTTGGAATTGAATATCTGCAAGACCAAGCAATTAACCAATCACCGGGCTGCTGGTGGCGATGAATTGGTGCAACTGCAAGCACCGATAGACATGAGTTTAGAGCGTGCTTTGGAATACATCGCTTCTGATGAATTGGTGGAAGTTACACCCCAATCGATTCGTCTACGGAAGATGTCGAAGAAGTTGGCGAAACGGTAAGTAAAGTTATCTAATTGATTTAAAAAGCCCGCATAAGCGGGCTTTTTGTTTTACTATCTACGGAATATGATAATCAAGTAGCTGTGAGCCTTTGATTAATGTGGAGTTAGGAGTTTCTGAGTAAGGTGCGATCACTTGAGTCAAGCCCTAGTAAGGGGATTTCTGATGAAAAAAATACCTATGTTGACGAGTTTCGACTTCGCTCAACTCTCGATTACTCAGTTGGTTGAGCGAAATCAAAAGCAATGGCTATGGTAATTTTATTACTAGAATTCACCTAAGTTATATTTTTTGGCTGTTTTGATTGACTAATGTATTCCACAACTTAGAAAATGAATCAACACGGTCACGCGCAATAAGTTTTTTATGAGAAGTAATTACTTTGTTTGCTAGACTACGTAGAAGATTTGGAGCTTTGAAAGTTCCTTTAAAGTCAAAGTTTTCCCCACCTGCTTCCTTAAATTCTGCATTGAGATCGATAACTATATCTCCCATAATGATATGGATACATTTAAGAAGATTTGCCTTCTCGCTAGGATTTTTGGAAAAACTTTCAGGCTTTTTGCAAAAAGCTTTTCCAACTTCATCTTCTGATAACACCTCTGAAAGAAGGTAAAGAAGAAAAAACTTAGTTATTTGATAACCACCAAATAGTGGAGGTTCAATTTTTACCAAATATTCTTCTATTGCTTTATATAAATCAAATAAAACTACAATTCTTCCTCCAGTTACTTCTGGTCGAGCAAAAATATCATGGTGTAAATCATCAAAAATCTTACTATATCTTTGAACATCTGAAGGTCGCTTCAAGTCAAATGCAAGTAGAATCTGTCCAGCAAGTGTATTTTCTATAGCTATACGTTCACCAGGCGTATCTCCGCGCTTAATTTCATAGAAATAATCTGGATATTTCTGGTCAATTTCTTGTTGAAGTCTAACTTGGGTCTGTGTGTTTGACCGAAAATCTCGCGCTTGGATACCATTTTGATTATTGCTGTTATGAGTAATCCTAGATATAAGATTTGACTGTGTAGAATTTACTTGAATAATTCGAGTCAATATTCTTAGATCCTTGGATACTTTACCTCTATTTTCATAAAGGCTAGATACTGTTTGACAACCGTTAACTACTGAGTATCCTTGTATCTTTACTTTATCTTTCTCTGAGGTATCAAGGCTGTCGCAAATAATAGTTATTCCATTATGGTAAAGTAGAAAGTTAATATGTTCTGAAGGTTCAGATATGCTTTTAGTAATATCTTTGTTAACCTTTGTCTTTCCTAAACCTTTCCTCAAGTTCAAATCGAAAAGCTGCTGATTTTCAATGCCTTCCATCTGTATCAAATCCACTGCTGACACTGGAGCAATTACTACTTTTGCAGTATTGGCAACATTATACTGAGTATAGTCAAAGCCAAAAACATCAAAGGCAATCTCAGATGTTGCTGGAATTGCTTTATCGCTTGGTACATACATCTGAGAAATTAAAGATTTATCCCATACTTCTAACTTAATTTGTGAAGTCGCTTGAAGAAAACTCTCAGCATTTGAATCTTTGATTGCATTGGTAACAAAGATGCCATGAATTGTATATCTGGAAGAGATAAAAATATCTCTATACTCCATAAGCAAATTTTTCAGTTGAGTATTGCCAGTTGTTGATATCATCGAGTCTATGCCCTCAGACGTTTCTAGCTGCTTCAAGCTTCCTACAAATTCCTTAAGCTGCGTGTCTCCTAAAGTTTTATTAGAATTTTGAACTGTCTTTGATTGAAAAATATCTATAGATTCTTCATTCTCATTAATATAAATTCCATCAATACCCTTGTCTCCACGTCCGTCACAAACTATATTCTGAACTTCAATAACGTTTAATCTATATATATTCACTAAGAACCAACTTAAAAACGCACTAGCTTCTTCACGTCCTGGAATCTTATAAGGCTGGATGATTTGGACAAGATTGGTGTAATCAAGATTAAGCATAGATTTTGGCACAGAGGCTAAATTCCCTTATCATATACGATACAAACTTGAAGGACATTTGGAAGGTGAGCAATAAAAGGCGATCGCTAGCCCGCAGGTATTCTTACAAAAAGCGATCGCCAATTAGCAGCATAGATTTACAGTGCGTAGGCGTAGCCCGTCGTAGACATCGCCTCTCGGTAGTGCTTTCATTTCACACAAACTCGACACGTCCCACCATCTCTTTAGGTGTCATCACCTCATAAATTAAAACCAACGTTTCAATGATTTCACCAATTGAACGAGTCCCTTTTTTGCAGTACGTAATCCCAGGATGATCAAGCCTAGAACTGGCAATAATCAAAAAATCTGTATCCTGAGTGAACAGTACTCGCTGTGTTTCCTGAATAAACACTAACTGAACTTCATCACTTTGAGTACGTAATTCCACATCATCGGTTGTTGTAACATCAATTCCATAACGACGCAAGCCAAGGGCGATGTCTACGACAAGCCGCTTTGCGTCTACGCAGGATCGACATTTTCATCCAGATGAAAGCGAATGCGTTCACTCATTCCTCAACTGTCTCAGTTTTTCTTGAAGACGTGAGGGATGATTTTGCTTCAGTACCTCAACTAACTCATCTTCTTCTGCTATGCGATGATCAATCTCGTCTCGGCGATCAAAATAATAAGCCATTGCCGCGTAAACAGATGCTAGTGAAAGGTCATACTTACCAGAAATCTCTACCAAAGAATATCCTAGCTTTAAATTCATCACTGCCACATCTTCTACAGCCATGCGAGTACCGACAATACAGGGCTTGCCACTCCGCACATCAGAAGCGATCGCTATATGCTCCCGACTAACTAACTGCATTGGTAAATCTTCGAGGTGTGTTCCATTATTTAATAATAAGTATCTAGGCATAAATAAATTTAAAGTTTGTAGTAAGGACTTTAGTCCTGATAATCCTTGCTCTGAGCGATAAATCGCTCACTACAAACTAGGAATTTATTTTATATTTAATTATGTCTACCTACTTATACAGCTATCGTGGCTAATCTTTGAGTAACAATGAAGAGGACTGAAAAAGGATTATTCTCATGACTATTCGTGAAACTGCGATCGCAAAATTGCAGCAACTTTCCGAACCACTCCTACAAGAAGTGACCGATTTCATTGATTTTGTTATCCACAAACATCAAGTTAAAATTGCTGACAGTCAGCCTGATGAAACGCTTGTGGAAAAATGGTCACAATGGTTTGAAGCTGTGGATTCCCTAGACGTATCTCCACCTGAACCAGTCAGCAACTATCAGCAACTCCTACTCAACAAGTATCGGCAACAAGGGTTAGAGCTATGATCCTGTGCGATGCAGGAGTCTTATTGTGTTTAGTTGATCAGACCCAACCCCAGCACAAGGCTTACCGAACTGCGGTTATGGGTTATATGAATAATAATTTGCCTTAAAAGACCTTTGGCTTTAGCTAAATCTCTTTTACCCAAATTGATTAATTCCTCAATCAAGTTTTCTAAATCAAGTTGGTTAAACTGTTTTTGTTTTAATAATTCAATAGTTTCTTCCAACCATAAATTTTCATCAGTTTCATAGAGTTGTTTTAAGTTGGTAGTAATTGTCATATTTTACCTTCTACCTACATTCCATAATCTAATCATATACAATTATAAATTTATAGATGCAAACCACTAAAATACAGATAAATTGTTAAGTTGTGCATACAATTCCTAAGTGACTCCAGATTATGAAAAATATTGGGTTGACGCAAGAAAAAATTACAGTTACAGAAAGCACGACTCTAGAAGAGTTCTTAAAACTTCCATACATTGAAGAGTCACCAGCTTGGGAATATATTAACGGAGAGGCAATTCAGAAACCTATGGGAGGGGCTAAACACAGTTTATTGCAAAAACGTTTAGTTGCAGTGATTGATGCGTTGGGCAGTAACTATGAAGCCTTTCCTGAATTGCGCTGTACCTGCGGTAATCGTTCAGTAGTTCCTGATGTGGTTGCGATCTCTACAAATCAAATACCACTGGATGAGAGCGGTGATATTATTAGCAGAGGGATTGATTTTGCACCCCCTTGGATCATCGAAATTCTTTCCCCTGCTCAAAGTCAAACGAAAGTAACTGGCAATATTCTATACTGTTTGAGAAATGGCAGTCAGCTAGGATGGTTGATTGATCCAAGTGAACGCTGTATTTTAGTTTATCAGCCTAATTCTTTACCAGATTTGTTAGCGGGACAAGATATATTACCAGTGTTAGAAGATTTAAATTTGACGCTCTCTGTTAATGAAGTCTTTGCTTGGTTACAGCGTAAAAATTGACTTACTGTGTTTCTTAAATAAACTCTAACTGAACGAAAAAGCAGAGTGAGTTTTTTAACATAAAATGGTGAATAATCTGAATAGAGGTTTTCTATGAGCATCAGTCTCACACCCGATCAAGAACGCTTTATTCAAACCAAGCTTCAGGCTGGGAAATATCGCTCCGCAGAAGAAGCCCTTGAAATCGCCTTACGCTTGCTTGATGAATACGATCGCGCCGATGCTGAATGGGTCGAGGATGTACGAGAAAAAATTGATGCGGCGATTTTAGCTTCAGACCAAACGCCACCTATTGATGGAGAGACATTCGTAAACCAAATTCTAGAGCGGTTTCGACAAGGACATCAGGCGCAAGCATGAGTCGCTACGTCATCAACATTCTTGCCAGCCGAGATATCAATGAAATTGCCGACTACTTTGCTGAAACTAACGTTGAAGCAGGAGAGCGATTTTTCAGTGAATTCAACCGCAAGTGCCAACAACTTGTTGCCTTTCCAAACAGTGGTAAAAGTTACGGAAAAATTCGTCCAGACCTCCGAGGTATATCCTTGCAAGGCTATATCATTTTCTACAGAGTATTAGATGATGGTATCGAAATTCTACGGATTGTAAGTGGTCGTCGTAACTTTCCATCTCTTTTTGAGGAATCCAACTAAAATCTTTTTTGGCGAACCCCTGAGAGACTGTGAATTTAGGGTGGGGTTGGGTTAAAAAAGAAACATGAAAATCATCAAACCCATCACCAATTGGTTAGAAACCCGCGCTTGTGCCCCTACTTATGGCGGTTGGGTGCTAGCAGTAACGGCTATTTGTTTTTTTGGAGCAGGTATCAATACGATGGCTGGTTGGCTGTACGCCATTAGCGGCATCAGTTTTGCCCTTTTGGGTGTAGCAGCCATCTTACCGCCGCGATCGCTCACAGGTCTATCCATCACTCGCCGTCCCATACAACCAGTGTCAGCAGGTGACGAGCTAACTGTGGAATTAGAAATCCGCAATCATACACAGCAGCCTGTAAGTTTGTTGCAAGTCGAGGATATTTTGCCCTTCGTCTTAGGGAAACCAGTACAAAAAGCAATCGAAACAATTCCTAGTCAAGGTAGTTACCGTTGGGTATATTACCACCCTACCCAACGCCGGGGCATTTATCGTTGGCACACAGTCGAACTAGGTTCTGGTGCGCCTTTGGGATTATTTTGGTGTCGCCGTCAGCGTGATTGTGCAGCCACAGCGATCGTGTATCCTACAATCTTACCCTTAGCTACCTGCCCCTTAGTAGACGAAATGGGGCAAGAAGAGAGCAAAAGGGGCGATCCTCGTGGTAGACCATTGCAGACAGCGACAACGGGACTGGTGCGATCGCTCCGTCCTTACCGCGTCGGAGATCCCACCCGTCTGATTCACTGGCGAACTAGCGCCCGCTATGGTGAATTAAGGGTGCGGGAGTTAGAAATGGTTACAGGTGGACAAGAAATAGTTATTGCCCTGGACAACGCTAGCAATTGGGAAGAAGAAAACTTTGAACAAGCAGTAATTGCCGCAGCTTCGCTGTACTTTTACGCACAGCAACAGCAATTAGAGGTGCAACTATGGACAGCATCCACAGATTTAATCAAAGGCGATCGCTTTGTTTTAGAAACCTTAGCAGCAACAACAGCCCTAGAAGATGCCAGTTCAGTAGTTCCTAAAAGCTATCCCTTGATTTGGCTGACTCAAAACCCCCTGAGTGTTGCTACTCTTCCTCAAGGTAGTCGCTGGGTTTTGTGGCCAAATATTTCTTCATTACCAGAACAAGAGATAATCAATCGGGATCGTCCTGGTATAGTTTTACAAAGCGATCGCGCTCTACAACCCCAGCTACAAAAAACATTACATTTATTATAAATTGCAGTAATTATTGGGAATTGGGAATTGGGAATTGAAAAGAGGCAGAGGGGCGGGGTGCTGCTCTTGCTGAAGGGAAAACTACTCTCCCTTCTCTACTCCCTTGCTTCTTCCCCATTCCCCAGTCCCCATTCAAATAAAACTTCTGTGATTTCTGAAATTTTGTTTGATCCCAGTACGCCGGACATATCAGCCTTAGAGCGAAACTAAAACAATTTGGGCGGGCAAGGTTGGGGAAATCCACCCAGTAATCCCCACATGAGGCTGAGGTACAATGCAAAGAAATATTTAAATTATGAGCGACATGATCACATCAGAACATAACACAAAATCCAGCGATAGAAGCCTAGAGGCAATGCGGCATTTTTCCGAACAATACGCCAAGCGGACTGGAACATACTTCTGTTCTGAACCTTCTGTTACCGCAGTTGTGATTGAAGGGCTAGCCAAACATAAAGACGAACTAGGTGCGCCTTTATGTCCCTGTCGCCATTATGAAGATAAAGAGGCTGAAGTCCATGCCACATATTGGAACTGTCCCTGTGTGCCAATGAGAGAACGCAAAGAGTGCCATTGCATGTTGTTCCTCACCCCTGACAACGAGTTTGCTGGCGAAAAACAAGATATCTCTCTCGAAACAATTAAAGAAGTCCGAGACAGCATGGGATGAGCGAAACCATCCCCCAAGAGTTTTGGCAAGGCGTAGAACAGTTCAATTCTGGTCAGTTCTACGCCTGTCATGACACTTTAGAGGCTTTATGGATTGAAGCCAGCGAACCAGAAAAAACCTTTTATCAAGGCATTCTCCAAATTTCTGTAGCGCTGTATCATTTAGAGAATCGCAACTGGCGAGGTGCAGTAATTCTACTTGGAGAAGGCGGCAATCGCCTACGGCGTTACCCATCTAGTTACGGTGGCGTTGATGTAGATGAACTATTGAGTCAGAGCGCAGCATTGTTGACGACATTACAACAAATAGGGCCAGATAAGATTGCATCAGGCGATTTGGGAAAAGATCAAATCTTATCTTTACCTAAAATTGTGCTGACTACTGATTAGACTTCTGGTGAAATTAGTTATGCGTCGCCCGAAATCCTTGCTAGGCAGAATTCATGAATTCTGCCTACATCATTTTTACTCAGATACCAGTTACCTGAAACCTTGAGGTTGGGGGTAGCGTCACTATTTCAGCCAGTAGTTATCGGAAATCACTCCAGATTGGATATTTCATATCTGGATAAAGTACTTGAGATAATTAGAATGCAAGCTGAAATCCTAAATCCCCAATTGCTATGATGCCCTGCTATCAATTGCCCATATCCCAGATCCGTCGCTTGGGATTAGCTTTAATACTCCCAGCTGCACTCTGGGGCGCTTTTGCCTTCCCTACCCAAGTGCAAACCGCTACTGCACAAACATCTAAAGACAATCGCCCCCTCACCATCCGCGCTGATGTGCAAGAATATGACGCGAAAAATCAAGTAATCACCGCTCGCGGCAACGTGCAGATGTTGTATCCTGCTCGTCAACTTCAGGCAACATCTGCCCAAGCACAGTACTTTAGTAAAGAACGCCGAATTGATTTCAGTGGCAACGTCTATATTTTGCAACAGGGCGGTAACAGTATTCGGGCAGAGAAGGTAACGTATTTAATTGATGAAGGGCGATTTGTTGCCTTACCCCAATCTAACCGTCAGGTAGAGTCTATCTACATGATCGAGGAATCAGATAATGGTGGACAAACGGCGACACCTGCCCCAAAAACACCCCCTTTGAAGCCTTCTAATTAGCATTTATCACCAAGAAAGGGTGCTTCCAGCGTGAAAATTGTTTTAGAGAATATTCACAAATCTTACGGCAAGCGAGTAATTGTCAATCGTGTTAATCTTTCTGTTGCTCAGGGCGAAGTCGTTGGTTTACTAGGCCCCAATGGGGCTGGTAAAACGACGACCTTTTACATTGCCACAGGTTTAGAAAAGCCCAATCAAGGAAAAGTTTGGCTGGGTAATCTGGATGTTACGGGAATGCCAATGCACCAAAGGGCGCGACTGGGTATTGGTTATCTAGCACAAGAACCAAGTGTTTTCCGCCAACTCTCGGTACAGGATAATATTCTGTTGGTGCTAGAGCAAACGAATGTGCCACGATGGGAGTGGTCAAGACGACTCACAACTTTACTGCGGGAGTTTCGCTTGGAAAAATTAGCCAATAGCAAAGGAATTCAACTTTCTGGTGGTGAACGACGGCGGACTGAATTAGCAAGGTCTTTAGCTGCTGGCCGAGAAGGGCCAAAATTTTTACTTTTGGATGAACCATTTGCGGGAGTCGATCCGATCGCAGTTTCAGAAATTCAGCAAATTGTCGCACAACTGCGCGATCGCGGTATGGGAATCTTAATTACAGATCATAATGTCCGCGAAACCCTCGCCATCACAGATCGCGCCTACATCATGCGTGAGGGACAAATTCTCGCTTTTGGTGCTGCTGACGAACTCTACAGCAATTCCCTCGTGCGGCAATATTATTTAGGGGATAATTTTCAAGTTTAAATTTACAATTATTTAGTTAATAATTTCAAAGGCTATTTTTATATTTAATTGAAATTAAATTAAATAAATTAAAATTTTAATCTAATTTATTTGATTCTACTTTCTTACCCATTGAAAACTAAATTTTGATCCTAAATACAGCCGTTTGCAACTAAGTTTTGCAACTAAGTGAGGTAAAGAACTTAGACTTCAACACCAAATCTGAAGACTATTTTTTTATTTCTGCCCCCTGCCCCCTGCCCCTGCCTCTTGCTTCCTACCTTCACCAGGGTTGCCAATATTTAACTGTTCAAATTGCTTATGATATCAAAGAACTTCCCGTCTTTCTACAAGCTCCGTTCGCTGCTACCTTTTACGATCATGGATCGTTACCTTGCTAGCGAATTGTTAGCGCCGTTTTTCTTTGGTGTCGGAGCTTTTTCATCACTTGGTGTCACAATTGATGCTGTATTCGATCTGATCAGAAAAATTGTAGAATCTGGGCTACCCATAGACATTGCCATTCAGGTTTTTTTGTTAAAGTTTCCCAACTTTATCGTTTTAGCCTTCCCCATGTCTACGCTGCTGGCTACTTTGATGACCTACAGTCGTCTTTCTAGTGAGAGCGAACTAATTGCCCTGCGTGGTTGTGGGGTTAGCGTCTATCGCATAGTGCTAACTGCTGTGATGTTGAGTCTTGTAGTCACAGGAATGACATTTGTATTCAACGAACAAATTGCACCGGCAGCAAACTACCAAGCAGCGATGACTCTGGATAAAGCCCTTAAATCAGACAAGCCCACTTTTAACCAGCAAAATATTTTCTATCCTGAATACCAAGATGTTACACAGCCTGATGGCTCTAGAAATAGAATATTGACACGCTTGTTTTACGCCGACCAATTTGATGGTAAGCGGATGAAAGGTTTGACAATTATAGACCGCTCAACAAAAAATCTGAATCAAATTGTAGTATCAGAATCTGCCCAGTGGAATCCTTCTCAAAATGTCTGGGATTTTTACAACGGTACTATTTATTTTGTTGCAGCCGATCGCTCTTATCGCAACATCGTCAGATTTGAACACCAACAACTGCAACTACCGCGCACGCCATTAAGTCTAGCAGAAAAAAGCCGTGACTATGGTGAGATGAATATTGCTGAAGCACTAGATCAACTACAAGTAGAACTTCTCGGTGGCGATCGCCAAAAAATTCGTAAACTCGAAGTGCGGATTCAACAAAAAATTTCCTTACCCTTTGTATGCGTAGTTTTTGGCTTAGTAGGTGCAGCAATGGGAAGCATACCCCAGCGAACTGGAAGAGGTACCAGCTTTGGGATTAGCGTTGTAGTTATTTTTTCATACTATTTAATTTTCTTTATTAGTGGTGCGATCGCGCAAGCAGGTGCCCTCTCTCCCTTTATGGGCGCTTGGTTGCCTAACTTTCTTTTCTTCGGAATCGGTCTATTTTTGTTGATGCGAGTTGCCAAACGGTAAATTGAGGGGGATGAAGAATAATAATTGTTCCCTTGCTCCCCCATCTTCCCCTCATCCTCACACTTCAATTACGGATGATAATTTCGACATTCCGGTGCATCTGGATTTTCCTTGCAGTATTCTTCAAAAGAGACTTTGGCTGATACCATACCCTCAGCTTTCTGATGAGCGGCTTCTGCTTGAAGTTCTTCTACCTCATCCCAAGCGGCTGCACAGGCTTTAGAATAAGCACCTTGTTCAGTGCAAATAGCGCGAGACTGTTCAATTGCTTTTTGAATTCTCTCCTCCAGCAGTAGCGCTTTTGGGGCTTCTACAAAGTCGCTTTTGGTCAAAATGTCGGTAATCGAGATGATACCCAAGAGCTTGCCTTGAATCACAGGTGCGCGATGAATACCAGTGTTAGCAAATAACCGAGCTACATATTCCACACCCAAATCAGGATTGACCACAATGCAGGGCTTGCTCATAATCTCGTAAACCCAAACTTGCTTTGGATCTTTACCGTAGGCAGTTACCTTATAGACAATATCCGTTTCTGTGACGATCCCATAAGCATCATTGTCATGGCGACGATTCACAACCAGCGCCCGCAATTTTTTTTCCTTCATCAGCGCCACTGCTTCAGCAACAGTCGCCGAACCGCGAATGGTAACTACGTTTTTGGTCATGATATCTTCAGCTCTCATCATTGCTGTAGTCTCCTGGTAAATAGTACAGTGCGGCACAGCGCCCTCAGAGGCGTATGTATCGAAGCATTGCAGCGCACAGTTTGCTAACTAGAAAGTAAAAAAGTTGAACTTTTGTCCAGCTACAACAATAAACTTAGAGCAACTATCAACTCCTGATGATATCCAATGTGACCGATACCGAAAAACTAACCATAAATTGCCATAACTTTCTCAAAAATCTTCTCAAAGGCTCCAGCCACTAGAAAGTAAATTTTTGACTACTACATGTCTATTGGTAATGACTAATAACTGATGGAGAAGTTAGGATGAAATCACTATCCAACTTTAGTTGAGATATTTCCTATTGAGGAAATCAAAAGCATTAAACAGCAACACCTTCAGATCCCATCAAGTTTTCCTGATCTCGAGTAAATTTCAATTACTAATCCCATGCCACATCCTTCTTATCCTCCCGCATACTTACGCTATCTCAAAGCCAGGTTATGGAATCTAGGGCGACCTGGTTTTTGGGGAACTGCAATTTTTTTATCTGTCGTAGGGCTAGTAACCTGGGAATACTGGTCAAACCCAGATATTTTTGTTTATAAGCAAAAAAGCCAAGTCTCTTCACAAACGCCTGCTGACTCTTCCCTGTCAGCAGAAAATAGAGCGATCGCAGCCGATATTGATAACCTACCGGTTTTGTTTAATGACTTTGAGCAAGCAAGTCTCTCAGTAACGCCAAATACGCCCAAGGAAAAGACTCAGGAAAAAAATAGCAAGGGCTTATTAGAAGATGTAATTAACAAACAAAAGTCCGATCGCGATACCAAGCTAAATCCGGCTTCAGGCGTTAACGGTGATACTCCCCCAATTTTGAAAAATCCCTTTGTTGTCCAAGCAGAAAATTCGTTGCGGATGGGGACAGTTGATAGTAATAACCAGTTTCTAGGTCTTAATACCTTAACTTCACCATCTGAACCAACAGGAAACGAACAAACATCCTCTAGTCTGGGAATTGGATTCACAAATCAAACCAACAAGACTCAAAATTCTGTCTCCATCAACCCTCTGCAAGCAGCACTCAACCAATCAACAAATCAGAAGCTGTCTAGCTTCAATGGTACTGCAACAGTGCCAAATACTGTGGGTCAAGTCTCTGACGCAGGAACAACGTTAATGCCACCTATTAACACCTTACCCAGTCAGAATTCTCTACCAAGTAATGGATTAACTCCGGGGGCGGGCTACACGTCAACTGGTACGAACTTGCAGCAAAATCCCTACAATAATTTAAATAACGGTCAGGTATTACCTAATACTGGGTTAACTACTGGTACAGGTTATACATCAACGGGTACGAACTTACCGCAAAATCCCTACAATAATTTCAATAACGGTCAGGTAGTGCCTAATGTATCACCAATAACGCCCCCAGTTACCTCTGGCGCACCAAGTAATATTTCACCTTACTCGAACCAGATGCCAAGTCAAGGCATTGTCACCCCCATAAATGGTAATTATGGTTTGCAGCAGCCGACACAATTACCACAGTCTAATTATGGGAATTCTGGCTTGCAGCAACCAACACAGCCTAATTATGGGAATTATGTGCAGCAGCAACCAACACAGTCTAATTCCTTATATCTTCGCCAACTTCGAGACAAGTATAGAAGTCCAGGTCAAAACTGATTCTAAGTAGGTTACTTGACTAAATAAAATTTAGCTAGGGTGATTGTGGGCTATTTGGAATCATCGGAACTTCTGGTGTTTCAGGTTGTTGCTGTTGTCGTTGTAAATATTTACTCAATACATAAGCCATATCTCCACGGGTAACGGGTTTCAATGGGAAAATATTGCCTTGGGCATCTGTGTTGAGAAATCCCTCACTAGCTACTGTAGCGATCGCTTTTCTAGCCCAAGTTGGGATAGATTTTTCATCTGGATGGGAAGCCAGAATCTCATTCACAGCAGCATCAGGAAATTGAAATACACCATAAGCCTGGGCGAAAATAGCCAGAGCTTCTGCCCTTGTCACCTTTTGGTTAGGAAAGAATTCATTGCCTCGATAGCCTTTCATGATGTCAGTTTTTAAGACTGTCTGTATATCATTAAATGCCCAATAAGAACGAGGAACATCTGGAATAACTAAATTTTCTTTGCTAACAGCTTCTCTTTTATCTAGCCGAAATGCCTTTACCATAATTGATGCTAATTCGGCCCGACTCAGTAACCTTTCTGGATAAAACTTGCCATCAGAAAAGTTTGTCATCCATTTAGCAGCAGTTACCTGTTGAATGGAATCAGATGGGATTGCAGAAGTAGTTTCTGGCACTTGAGCAATTGCTGGTAAATTTTGTAGTAGTGCCACTAAAGATAGAGTAATTGAAAGCTGACGCATTACCATAACCACTTTTAGCCGCTAACGTGAATTTCAAAAACTACGTTACTGAGATTAACGCAAAATTTGCTGTTCCTAATAACCTGTAACTCAGCTAGTGACGAATTTAGGCTGGACAATGTTGCGTAGCTATGTATGGTGTAGCTTTTCCTTTGTTCCGAACACTAGGATGTTTTATTTTTTGTAAGTTCCTAATAAAGGAAGTAGAAATCAGCAAAAACTTGTTTTTTAGCTTTCATCTTTTGACGTTATCTGCCCACTAATATGGACTATAGTCAGTTTTTCAGGAGTTTTGGGAATGACAGCAGCAGATCCCGTAAAGTTGATGAAGCAAGAAGTTGGCAAAGCCGCCGCCGCCCTAGTCAAGTCGGGTTCCATTGTGGGGTTGGGTACGGGGTCAACTACAGCATATACGATTCAGTATTTAGGCGATCGCCTCAAGTCTGGCGAACTCAAAGATATCATTGGCATTCCTACCTCGTTTCAGTCAGAAGTGCTGGCGAAACAGTACGGTATCCCTCTCGCCACTTTGGATGCCATTGACCACATCGATATTGCCATTGATGGGGCAGATGAAGTCGATCCGCAGAAGAATTTGATTAAAGGCGGTGGTGCAGCACATACCCGCGAAAAAGTCGTAGACTACCTAGCAGAGCAGTTTATCGTCGTCGTCGATAGTGGTAAGTTGGTAGACCGCTTAGGTTCTAGTTTCGCAGTGCCCGTGGAAGTGATTCCAATGGCAATTACTCCTGTTACCAATGCCATCAAAAAACTCGGCGGTAAACCAGAACTCCGCATGGGTATCAAAAAAGCTGGCCCAGTTATCACTGACCAAGGAAACTTTGTCTTAGATGTCAGATTTGACTCTATTGAAGATCCAGTCAGCTTAGAAAAGATATTGAATAACATTCCCGGTGTTCTGGAAAATGGTATCTTTGTTAACTGTGTCGATTTAGTTTTAGTCGGTGAAGTTAAAGATGGTCAGCCATTAGTGCGGCAACTTTAAGAGTTATAGATTTTGGATTTTAGAGATATCTAAAATCCAAAATTAAGCAACATATCTAGTTAATCAAAATACTAATTTAACCAAAATTTATATTCTTCATCGCACATTGGGGCGATCGCTACTTTACCCACGTCTTACCCAATATTTATTAAATTGCCCTTTTCATCTAACTCTGCATTAATGAATTGTGAAGTTTCTTCCCATTTTTAAATAAGCCTGTTATTTAGGCTGACATATAGGATTACTATTTGATTTTTGAACAAAATTAGCTATTGTAGGGTGGTTAGAACGGAGTTCGTAACACACCCTACGTATCTTTTCAGAAATCAAACCGGATTCCTATAGCAGTAATACTAGTAAAAATACTGATATTATTACCATTAGCAAATAGTCACGTTTTCGCAGACATTAATTTTTTAATAGTGCTAATCATCCAAAGTATAAAAAAATATTATAAGTAATAGTATGGAAAAAAGCGTTATTAATGCCAGTCTTTCTACTCAGAACTTAACCTTTCGTCCAGGTGATACTCCTGTATCATTTGAGGTAACTGTCAATAATGATAGCGATCGCTTTGTCAATTTTCAGATAGAAATTACCGCCGCCGGAGAAACCCGGAATACAGGATATCGCTGGTATCGACTCGAACCAGAGGTGGCAGCAGCTAAACCACCAGGGAGTAGTACCATATTCCAAGTCTTCATATTCAATACACCGATTCCGGGATTTGTCGGTACTGTTAACCTGATGGTGAATATTTTTTCACCGCAATTAGCACAACAGTGCAGACTTGTGCTGCGCCTGAAAATCGAGCGAGACAACAGACCAACACATTTAAGTGTAGAATTACCTGTGCGAGAGTTCCAAGTTTATCCCCGCAATTCTGTAGATATACCAGTACGGGTGCGGAATTTGGGGCAACAACCAACTAATGTGGTGCTACGTTTTACAGGTGTCGATCCATCTTGGCTGACAGGTAGTGCAGAACGCCGATTATCTCTAGAACCAGGTGGCTCGGCAGAAGCCACATTTCAATGTCAACCTCCTTCTGTAGTCCAAGCACCCAGCCAAAATTACCCTTTTACTATTGAAGCTGTTAGCAATAATGGTTATCCAACCAATGCTGAAGGCAAAATTGAAGTTTTACCTGTGGGTTTTATAGATTTTACCACCACCCAAAAACACCTGAAAATTCCTAGTAAATCGGCATGGTTGCCTAACTGGAAATCTCATACAGCTTCTTTTGAATTACTATTTAAAAATGCTAGCAACCTCAACCAGCAAATTAATGTGCAGGTACAGGGTAGAGACGGGCGAAAATGCAGTTTCAAAAAGCTTCCCGAAGTTGCCAACCTCCATTTAGGAGAAACAAGTAAAGTTATTCTCGATGTGAAAACAAAACGCCCTTGGGTAGGAATTGGCAAAACTCTCTTATTAGAAGCCAAATCTGAATTATCCGACCAACGTTTAGGGAGTACAGATCCAGCTACGCAGACATTAGAAGTAGAGACTCAGCCGATTATACCTCTATGGCTGCAACTAGCTGCGATCGCACTATTAGCCGCACTCCTAGCATTATTACTGCAACCAAGAGATGTAATGCATACACGTTCCGTAAACTCAGTGCGTTTTAGCGGCATTGGTTTATCTGCGATCAGTGGCTCAGATGATTGTACATTAAGACTTTGGAGAATTGGTACTGATAGTTTAGACCCCGACGATACAGTAACATACTCTGGGCAACCCATTGCTTGCGATCGACACCAACAGCCCAAGGGTTTGATGGCAATTACCGATGACGCTGTAGAAGTCTTACGCTTCATGCCTTTACAAAACGATCGTGTTGCTGTTGGTTTAGATAATGGTGTAATTGAACTCAGAGATGTACCATCAGGTGCAAAGATCGGTCAACTTCAAGACCTTAAAGATCCTAAAGCAAAAGGCGATCGCGTTTTTGACTTAGCTTTCACCTCAAACTCACTTAACTTATTCAGTGGCTATGGCAGTGGTAAAGTTAGAGTATGGTCAAGATCGGCACCTAACAGCGATTTTCTGCCAGAACCGCAAGTTATCGATGTACAAAGTACATTGAAACTATCAGGTTTCCAAGTCCGGGCATTAAATCTCAGCCCAGATGCAAAAACTCTAGTAATTGCTGGAAACTTTAAGCGTTTCATCTTGTGGCAATGGAATCCAACCCCATCTGATAAACAATTCCCAGCTTTATCAGTGCAAAATCTAGAAAAACTAGACCCATTAATTGGGCGTGAAGACTATATTTGGGGATTGGCTTTTGTTCCTAACTCGGCAGAAAAAATCCTAGCAACTTCTGATTCTGCGGGATTCATTACAATTTGGAATTTGAATCAGTGCCAAACTCGCAAAAATCGCAATCCGCAGGAAAAAATCAATGAACTGAATTGTTCGCCAATAGATCGTTGGGCAGCATCAAAAACATCTGTGCGTAGTCTGGCATTTAGTGGGGATGGTAGTCTCTTAGTAAGTGGTGGCGATGATGGACGAGTGGTAATTTGGTACTTAACCCCTGAACACAAACTCGACAAAATAAAGGCAGCAGAAGGTAAAACAATTTACCAAAGTTCTAAAAAAATTAATAACATCGACTTGAAAACTAATCAAGGAACCATGATTGTGAGTGGTAGTGAAGATTTTCAGGTCAAACTACACCACGTCAAATAAGGGAGTCAATGACATGCAAGCTAAATTTAATCCACTGCAAGTTATTATCAACCCACCTGGAATTCAATTTGGGATGCCAGGAGATACTATTGAACTTTATATAGTTGTGATTAATCAAGGAGATCAAAGTGCGGTTATTGACTTATATTTCGTTTTTGACGAAGTATTTCAAAGTTTAACCGGTTGGTCTAGTTCGCCTAGAGAAAGTTTAGCATTAGCTCCCCAACAGAATAGTGACGAAGTAAAATTTGAGTTTCAAATCGCCGCAAATGCTCTCCCCGGAACCTATGACTATACATTAGTCGTTGATTCCCCTCAACATTATCCCCAAGATACACCCATAACCTTCCCTAACCAAATCAAGGTTCTGCTCAAAGAACAGACTTCAATTCGGGTGAACGACCCGACATTTTCCCTTAGACCGAACACCAACCCTAATAAGCCGCTAGTTTTCAATCCTAGTGAATTTCTACAAGTGGAGGTAATAGTTGATAATCGCTCTTATCTCGTAGACAGGTTTCGCTTGAGTTGTCCAGATTTAGACGAAGACTGGTTCACAATCAATTATCCGACAACTGGATTTGAGGGTACAGGGTTAGTATCTGATGTGACTGCACTAGAACTCAATCCTGGTACTCAAGGTCAAATATTGTTGAAATTTCACCCACCTGGGGATACCCTCGCGGGAAGCTATTCTCCGACAATCCGTTTGTATTCAGAAAACTCTCCCGACTTAGTATTACTAGATTTGGTATATATCCAAATTCCAACAAATTATCGCCTAGATATAGAACTTAATACTATTTTGGGACAAGTTAGCCGTAGTCTTGGCAAGTACGAATTATCACTAACAAACCAGGGTAATATTGTCCGAGAACTGATATTAGACTTAAAAAGTCGAGACGAAGAAGAACTATATACTTACAAATTCGATCCGACTGAAGTCAGATTATTGCCTAATAGAAGTGCAGTGGCCAATTTGACGGTCAAACCCAGACCTTGGTGGCGACGACCTTGGTTTGGTGCAGGGTTAGTAGTGAACTTTCAACTCGATATCAAAGACCAAGCAAATTTACCCCTACCTAACACATTGCCCCAAGGAAGTTTGGTATGGAAACCTCGTCCTTGGTGGCAATTTCTTCTGCTAATTTTGGCAATTTTAGGATTATTGGGAGGGATAGGATTTATCATCTGGCGAATTTTAAACCCCGATCCTTTAAGATTAGAAAATTTCAGTGCTAATAATCCTCGAATTACTGAAGAGGAGGATGAGGTAGCTTTAAAGTGGGATATTCACAACTATCAACAATTGCAAATGTTGATTCTGATGGTTAAAGGTTCCCAAGCAATTCAGCCTATTACCTATGATTTTAGGAATGGCATTCCTGAAACACTAGGTAAAGCAAGTACTAATGAAATACCTCCTTGTCAGGTACAAGAAAAACAAGAGCTAATTTGTAGCAATGTTAAAACTGGAGTTAAAACCAAAGGAAATTACACTTTTGAATTACAAGCTTTTTATCGTAATGGCATAGAAATCCTTTCTCCAAAGACTCAAGTCGTAAGTCAAACAACCCAAGTAGAAATAGCTGAAAAACAAATTGCTGAAGTGCTTAGTTTCCAAACAGATAAACTACAGTATATAAAAGGTCAAAATATTCTTTTAAGTTGGATAATTGCCCGTCCATTATTGTTGGCAAAAGCTCAACTTGCTGGTAGTGCAGATGATGGTACATCATATAGCGAACCAATTACTTATAAATTTAATCAAGGCAATCTTGCAGACCCTAAGCTTAAAAAGCTGTGTACACAACAAAATCAACAGCTACGATGTACAAATATTCCTCTAACAGCATACAAAGCTGGTAAGTTTGGCTTTGAAATCAAAGCTTTTCCTAATAATGGAAGTGATAAAGTTAGTGCTAAAAAGACTGAATCTAAAATAGAAATATTGCCTAAACCATTTAAGATTGTTTCTTTCACAATCAACGGTAGTGAACAACAAAATCTAGAACTGAAAGAAGGAACAACTGCTACTCTGAGTTGGAGAGTAGAAGGGGAAAATATTCAGGTTAAACTTCAGCCATACGGGGATGACGTTCCACTAGCTGGCTCAAAGCAACTTCCAGTCAATCTAGCCTTCCCATCTCAAATTTCGCTGCAAGTTAATGATATATCTGGCAAACAACAACCCCAGCAAAGAGGGTTTGCAATCACAGTTATCAAAAAAGTAGTGCCTACTCCTATACCTAGCATTAACCCAATTCCACCTCCTCTGCCACCCAACAATAGCCCATTTAAGAGTCCCTTACCTCTAAGGCAAGGTTTTTAATAAGCGATCGCCATTGGTAAGTTAATTGTTAAGATATCTATCCAGCACAATCTTACTTACCAAAATTTCATAAGCTATACCTTTTGAGCGATGTGAAAAGCAGATATGTATGAAATTTGAAGAGTGCCTCCAAATTTATCTTCTATCCAATGCCTCAACGCTAAAAGTAAAGACTCTTTGTTGTGTGGCTCTAATTTGATATATGGCGAGTAAGTATTCAAAAGTGTTAAATATTCATCCACAGTGTAGGTCAATTCCTGGTTTTATGAAAACTTCGACGTTTGCGCCCATTTTCCAGCAGGGGTTTTTGCAACGGAACGACCTCAGCTTCATTACTCTCGCGTGCTACTCGAATCAGCAACCCAGCAGCTATTAAGCTAGCAATCATGGAATTACCACCATAACTAAACATGGGCAAAGGTAAGCCAGTAGTCGGGAGAGAACCTGTAGCCACACCAATATGGAGCAATGATTGTCCTACCATCAAAATCGTCACACCGATCGCTACCAATTGATGCACTGGGTTTTTAGCCTTCAGCGCCACAATTAATCCAAGAGTGGCAAATGTAGCTAAAAGCACCATCAACACCATACTGCCAACAAAACCAAACTCCTCGGCGAACACCGCAAAAATAAAATCGGTATCCTGAATGGGTAAATAAAACAGCTTTTGTTGAGAAAGCCCATATCCAGAACCCCAAGTTCTACCAGAACCCACGGCGAGTAGACTTTGCACCAACTGGTAGCCATCTCCTGTAGCATCCGCCCAAGGATTAAGGAATGACATCACCCGCTTACGTTGATACTCTTTAATACTAATACTGAGTATTGCCAACATTACTCCACCAATTGCGGTTCCTCCCAGGTACTTGTAAGGTAAGCCAGCTGCTAAAGCAATTAGCCAAATAGTCATACCGCAAAGTGCTGTTGTACTTAAGTTAGGCTGGGCAAGAATTCCTAAAAGTACCAGACCGAAAATACCCAGCCAAGCCAAGCGAATTCGCCAACTGATTCGTTCCCATTGACCAAAAAGCCGCGCACTTTGTAGTACCAAAAAGGGTTTAATTAATTCTGAGGGTTGAATCGGAACCGGCCCGATCGAAATCCAACGCGCTGCATCAAAAGCCTTTTTTCCCAATCCTGGGATCAGTGTGACAAAAATTAACGCCAAAAACAGCAACAAAAACCAATGGGATACTCCCAAAATTTTCTGCAATGGCAAATTAACAATAATATTGAATCCGATCAAGGAAACTAAAACCCAAAGTAGTTGACGCTTAAAATAGTACAATCCATCATTCTGACGGGCATCAGCGACAGGATAGGATGCTGAAAATAGCATGATCAAGCCGACGAACAGCCAAATCAACGTTAACCAGCGCAACAACCGCGCTTCTAGTGCCCAGTTGGAGACTGAACTATCAAAAATTGGAATCAGGCGGCGTAGATTCACGATCGGTACAGGTAAAAAGTTAGGAATTAGGAGTTAGAAATAAAACTCATAAATCATAACTTATAACTTATAAGTAGGCTTTACAACCATAAATCTTAGAGTTGTCAACTTTAATACACGGCTCGATTAATATTTCTGACAAATTGCGTTGACTATAGCGGTTCCAATTTACATGCGGTACAACATTCTATCGCAAGTTGTAAGGGCACGGGAGTGCCGTGCCCTTGCGGGTGTAACTCATATCATGTCTGGATAAATACTTGTCATTACGAACGCAGCGATAGCGAAGTGAAGTAATCGCAGAGTCCGCAGCGATTGCTTCGTTCCACTCCGTTTCACTCGCAATGACATATCGTAAGTGATTAAGCGGACTTGGTATCACTCAAGTGAGAAACGCTATATGCCCCCGTACTCCTATGGGAAAGCAAGCTATGCGTAGCATCTCGTAGAAAAGACATCACTACAGAGAAACAAATCTCACTATTTAATACAACGTACGCCGTAGTTTAAACAATAATTTAGAAAGTTAAAATAAGAGAGTCGTGAGTCTCTCTCTCCACTGCAAGCATTACTGAATTTTGATAATTCATAAAACAAAACTCAATGATTTGACGCAATTTACTGCTTGTGTGTCCATAGAGAGAGGAATTTCAATCCAGAACTCAGTTTCTTGTCCAGGTTCTGATACACATCTTAGTGTTCCCCCATGTTTTTCAACTACAATCTGATAGCTAATTGATAAACCTAATCCTGTACCCTTACCTACAGGCTTAGTTGTAAAAAATGGATCAAACAGTCGTTCCTTAACTGCTTCTGTTATTCCTGAACCATTATCAGCAATTCGGATAACACACTTCGTTTCGATGACTTCTGTAGTAATTGTAATTTTATTAGGAATGGCATGAATTTCTGCGATCGCGCGTTTATCGTTATAGCTGTCGAGTGCATCGATGGCATTACTAATAATATTCATGAATACTTGATTAAGTTGGCCAGGGTAGCAATCTACCAAAGGCAAGTTTCCATAATTTTTAACTACTTTGATTCCAGGACGATCGAGGCTATTCTTAAACCGATTCTGTAAAATCAGCAAAGTACTATCTAGTCCGTGGTGAATATCAACCTTTTTCATTCCTGCTTCATCAAGACGAGAAAAGTTCCGCAGAGACAAGACAATTTCAGAGATCCTTTCAGATCCTACTTCCATCGAATCTAGAATTCTGGGCAAATCATCTAGTAAAAAATCTAACTCAATTTCCTCAATATATTCTTTAATTTCTAGCACAGGATTGGCATAAAATTGCTGGTAAAGGTGTACAAGCTTTAGCAAACACTGTGTATAATCTTTTGTATATTTTAAATTACCGTAAATAAAGTTAACGGGGTTATTAATTTCGTGAGCAACTCCTGCAACCAACTGTCCCAAACTGGACATCTTTTCAGCCTGAACTAATTGGGCTTGAGTTTGTTGTAGCTCCCGAAGAGATTTTTCTAATTTTTTAGCCTGAGCTTCAGCAATTTCCGCTAGATTCTCTTTGATTTGCAGGGCACTCCGTAGTTGTGCCCTTTGCTGTTTAAGTTCGCTTGTTAACTTTTTGGCATCAGCCAAAGCGGTGTTCTGAGCTTGCAGTAAAAACAGGAAATCAACAATTGGGTCGTGAATCGCAAAGTCTTTGAGTTTTATACCCAAAGGAGTCAAGCTAGTTGTATTTGTAATCCAAGGAGAACCTAAAAAAAATATCACCTCCTCCTCTGGTTGATACATCATTTGACCCTTGAGTTGCATTCCATTGTGGAGAAACTCTAAAATGAATAGGGCACGAGACTGTTTACTAATAGCATCAAAATCTACCAAAATTTTTGGACGATTGATTTGGAAATGCTGCTCAATCAATTTACCAACTAATGGCTCAGGACTAATACGCTCCAAGACATCACCAGTTTGGACAATTTCACGATTACGGCTAAATGCAAAGTGGAAGGGAAAAGCTTTCGCCAATAACTCTGGTGAAAGCGTAAGCTGAGGAGGAGCCATGCTACTGCACTCAATTTGGTTTATAAATCACTAAAAATTCATCATGTTCAGCACCTTCATCCCGATTCAGGGTTTGGGTAATATGAACTTCTGTATCAAACCTTGTTCCCAATCCTTTGATTAGACCAATAACCATTGGAGTCAGCCCTTCTCTATCAGAACGATAGTGTAAGCTTAGAGAATTTTCCTCCATATCAGTACACTCAAATGATGGGGGTTGGAGTTTAGGAAAGCTAACTCCCACACGAGCATGAAGATTATCGAGGTTTTCTAAAAACTCAGGTAGTGTATCTCCACTCATATCCATCATTTCGCCATAGCCTTCTTGGGCTGTATACTGAACCCAGAATTCCCCAAAAGCTTGCATAATTTGTTTGGGAGATAAGCTTAGAACGACACTAGCAGCTTTTACTAGCTTGTGAGTGATGTCATCGGGATAGCCTTCCATACTGAGGAAAACATCTACGTCCACCTCTGCTTTGTGCTTAATTTGTTTCCAAGTCTCTTCGCCAAAGCGACTGCACACCATGTCTTGAATCGCCTTGTTCACTAATCCGTACATGGAAGCCTCCTCATTACTGCACCTAATTTTGCTTTGTGAATTTGACCAAGACTTGACAACTGATTCTGATTCCCTAAAAAGGTTATTGAAATTACAAACTTTCCTATATCTGTCTTAATTTACCCTTTGAAGAACGGTAAAACTGTCCACATTTTAATGCTACAAGCCAGTATATTCACAACCGTATTTACACGCTTTGCTTTTCTCAAAAGCTATGAATTGATAAAGATCCATGAATCAGCAGACAAGTTATATTTAGAGATTTGACGCTGAATTCCGTTAAAAAATTGGACACGGGCATCCATAGCTTCTACAATAGCCAGCCTTACCTTGATATCCTCTTCATTCATGGTGATTCGAGGTTCAATCACTGCTGCTAGTTTCGCTGCATGACTATCATCTACATCAATATGGACTTCAAAAAAGATCAGAGATTCTTTGGGTAAAGGAGCAGCACCGACAATTCCTTTATATAGTTGCGTGTACAGCGAGCTAACAATTCCTTCAGAAGCATAACAGACAGCACCTAGTGCAGCTAAGTATCCGTATTTATGTGGCATTCGCAAGTAGGTTTCAATCAGAGCGGAAGTTTCAGGTGCAGTGGGTAGTGCTGCCAAAGTTACGTCGTCGATACCAAGTGCGCGGGTAAATTGACGAAACAATTCTGGGTGGGACTGAGTTATATCTCCCTGTCCCATTTCATCAAATAGGTTTTCTAAGATGACTAACTGGCTACTTTCATCTTCGCAACAAGATAAGATGCTAGCCAAGATCCGATTAAATTCTTTGGAGAATTTGTACATCTGAACAGCTAATACCTGTACGTCTGGTAAAAATAAATTTCCAGCCCGACAACGAATTAGAAACTCATGGCTCCATAGAGGATGATTAACCGTTATTTCACGGAAGGAATTTATTAGTAAAGAAGATGTCTGTATCATCGTGATATTTGTAGGGCTAGATGGAGTGGTTGGTCAACTAAGGGGCTAAAAAATGATTCGTCTACTGCGATATGTTCTGGAGTTACACGCAATTCCTGTAAAATTGGCATGGTATTAAAGCCAGCAATTCTAAGGGCATTAAAGTAATCCTCAAGAGTTTTGTGAATCAATTGAACATTTAGCCAGGAGCCGTCTCGTTTCCAAATACGACCAGGAAACTGCCGATCTCGCTTGCTGAAATAGCCTGCACCATCAACTTGAAAATAAAACGGATATGCTGGCTCCCGCATATATGGAAAAGATGGATGGGGAACGCTGAATACAAATCGACCGCCCGGACGAAGAATCCGTGCAACTTCCGCCATACATTCTTGGGTCTGAGAAATTGTCAAATAGTTAAATAGAAACACTGCAACAACTAAGTCAATTTCGCCATCATCGAATTGCTTGAGACTAGTAGCACATCCTACTTCATAGCTAATACCTAAAGCATCTTCTACTTCTTGCAATTTTGCTGCTTCAATCATGCCTTGAGAAAGGTCTATACCATGTACTTTTGCAGCACCACGCCGACGTAATTCTCGACTGCAATAACCTTCTCCGCAACCTATATCTAGTAGTTGCAAGCCACTAACAGGCTCACAAAGTTTTAGTACAAAAGGGCGTGCCGTAAAGTCTGATAAGGAAGTAGGTTCTGCTCTAATCCATTCTGATGCTGTGCGATTATATAAGTTTTTAGTTGAGTTTTTGTGATTCACATTTGACATTTACTAGCACTATTTTATACTTACTTTACGATTCATGAATTTAGTCCGAGCGGGCTAAATTCATGAATATCTATTATTTAATAATGAACTTGTTTTACTGATAAGGTTGATTTTACCGATTTTCGCTTACTTGTCGATTTTGCGTTTAAAAACTAGCCTTTTCAAAGGAGTAGCTAACCTGAAAATTATCATCTTGTTAGTTTCTTTAAATATAAACAGCTAAATCATATTTAACTTCATGAACTTTCGTTGTTACTTAGTTAACAGCAATCTCACATATAGATAGTTTGGCTTTTAAGCTCTAACTTCATCTACGCTTTATTAAATAAGTTAAAATTAACTCTTTTAATCAAGATAAGTAAGAGAAATAAAACAGTATATTTTACGAAGTATAAAGGGAATAACCTTGTTAATTTGTAATAGCTAGATTCGTTTTGAAAACGAAATGGCTTTGGATGTATTTAGCCAATTTATAATAACGTTGGAAACAATGATGTTAGAAGAACTGTTAGCAGAATCAACAGAGGGCGATCGCGTCCAAGATGAGCGGGCGATGTCTACGACGGGCTACGCCTACGCATTTTCTCAACTTGGCGATCGCCTCTTTGATGAGCTTGCTGATAAAATTGCTACAAGGCGACAGTACCGACTACTGTTTGAACACATCTTAGAGCCTGAGTTATTCCAGCAGATTCGTATTGCTGCTATGGGTTATATTTCAGCATGTCTGAATAGTCCCATCATTCTTTCAGAAGCTGAAATGCTTGAAAGACTACTGGAAGCAAGAAATACATTGCCGAACTACACAGGTACTGGTCTTTTGATGCCCAAGCGAGAACACACTCTCGCATTTAACCTTTTTCAAAAAAGCGTAGCTGAGGCTTTTTACCAACTAGGAGCAAATGACCTGATTGATGCAGTGGATTTACCAGTCAATCTCCGTATGGTCTACGGTAAAACTAACGCTGAAAAGTTGAGTTTGCCCTTCGCTAGCTCAAAGTGCCATAGCGATGTTTGGGCAGGTGTTGCTGCTGATGCGACTGTAGTAGTTCTGCCATTATTTGGCGACATCGACAATATAACCATCGAAGCAGGTGAGATGCCCCGCGAAATGGAACTAGAGGCGATGCGGGTGATGTCAGACTTTGCTGAAGGTCGGGATATTCCAATGGTTGTCTCTTATACAGAAGCACAACTACAACACGGTACAATGTACTTTAATGATGCCCGTGGATTGCACCAAACAGTAAGAAGGAAAACTGAAAGTCTAAGAATTTCAGTAGATTTCCGGTTTCGGAGGAAATTCAATGAAGCTTATCGGGCAATGGTAGCACCTAGTATTGGCGGTATTGAAGAAGATATGAGCGTGCCTTACGAAGACTGGTTGAAGGTTGGTAAGGAAACACTAATTGTATTTGATGAAACTTCTGAACAAGCAAGGAAAAAACAAAATTCTGGCGCTCCAGTTCCGCTATATACTCGCGGGTATCGCCTTGTAGAAATGTTCAACTCTTAACTTTCAGAAATACAAGCAACAAAAAAGAGGTCTTTTTCGACCTCTTACCAATTTCCTAAAATAATATTCTATTTACAGATTACGACAAGCCAGTATTAGCGCCTTGCTTACCAGTTGCCAGTTCTACTTTGATGATTTTGCCGCCTGCTTTTTGAATACGTTGCTGTTCGCGGAACCAGTTTTCATAAGGAACTAGCTTAGTGAAGTAAGTATTTTGCAGTTCGCGTTGGGTACGAATTCGGGTTTGGCTAGGAACTAGAGCAGTAATTTTAAACAAACGGGACATATTTTGTAAATCTCCTTTAAACTTTGTGAAAACTTTTTTTATCTCAAAATCTTGAGTGCAAATCCTTTAATCATTCAAAGGCTGGAAATCAAACATCAATACTAGACCACTAACACTCATCACTGATAATTTACCAAGATAAGCAATATAACGTTCTAGCACTCACGGTTGATTTCCAGACCTTAATAAAGCCGCACCTAAATTTTTAAGCGCAAACTAGCTCTTAGCTTAAGCCAGAAGAGATATAGTCTAAGTAAACACCCATTTCCTTACCAGCATCAGAACCAACCAAACTAGCGGTTACTTCCTTGATTGCTTGGATAGCTTGCACGGTAGCACCAACGGGAACTCCTAAAGAGTTGTAGGTTTCCTTCAAGCCATTTAATACGCGCTCATCCAAAATGGAAGGATCGCCAGCTAACATAGCGTAGGTGGCATAGCGGAGGTAGTAGTCCAAATCGCGGATGCAAGCAGCATAGCGGCGGGTTGTGTACATGTTGCCGCCGGGACGGGTGATGTCAGAGTATAGCAAAGATTTTGCTACAGCTTCTTTAACGATCGCAGCAGCGTTAGCGCTGATGGTGCTAGCAGCACGTACCCGCAGTTCGCCAGTGGCGAAGTAGCCTTTTAGCTTTTCTAAAGCAGAAGAGTCAAGGTATTTACCTTGAACGTCTGCGGAGTTAATGACAGCGGTAATTGCGTCTTGAGCCATGTTGTTAATTCCTTATTTCCAACCGTATTGCAATACTTCTGTTTCAGTAGGTAAACAGCTTTAACCTATCCTAGAAGAGCGCCAACTAGGTAGTCGAAGTAGCTACCAGCTTCACTAGCATCATCACCAGACAGCAATGTAGCAGATACATTCTTCAGTCCACGGATACCTTCAGCAACACCATCGATAGGAGTTCCCAAGGACTTGTACAGTTCACGGGCACCGATAACACCAATTTCTTCGATAGGTGTAACATCACCAGCAACGATACCGTAGGTAACGAGGCGGAGGTAGTAATCTAGGTCACGCAGACAAGTAGCAGTCAATTCTTGACCGTAAGCGTTCCCACCAGGAGATACAACATCAGGACGCTTTTGGAACAGTTGATCGCCAGCTTGCTTAACAAGGCGTTCGCGATTTTCTGACAAAATTTGAGCAATCCGCACGCGGCGCTCACCACTTGCAACGAAGGATTTGATCCGATCTAACTCACCAGGGCTGAGGTAGCGGGCTTCTGCATCAGCATTCACGATAGCTTTCGTGACAATACTCATTAATGGATTCCTCCAATACGAATGAAACCAGGATTTGATTAAACTGGTGCGACTTTAAATTTGGTTTACGGAGTTTGTTCTCTCGTTCTTTTAGACACAGCAGTTTGATAACTGCTACGGCTAATAAATTACGAGTTTGCTTGAGTCCACACAAGTACACAAGCTTTCAAACTCAGTTACCTTCCGCAAAACATTTTCCGGCATTCTGTTGAGCATTTATGACTGCTCTTAACACTTTGTAATATTGCCTTTCAGAATTCCCTGTTTTAGCTGTAATCTGAGAGCAATATTACGAAAGGTTACGAAGGTTACAGGGTAAAGATCGCAGAAAATAATCTGTACCCTGTAACTTATTACCTACTCAGCCGTCTGTACACTGCCGAGGTAGTTACCTACTGGCAGAGATGGGAAGCGGTTGTAAGGGACAACATCTTCACCGAAGTAGCAGCTATATTCTGGGCTTTCGACTATTGCTTCTACAGCAGCCGACAAACCACTATCAGCTAGCAACTGGTTACACTGGCTAATTTCTTCCTGAGTTGCGGGTATACGCCCCAACAGGTGACGGAAGAGGAACTCAATGACCTTGGCATGGGGATAAGGTGACAAGAAGCGCTGACGATAGATTTCGGAACTGGCTAGTTCACATACAAACTTCCGCACAGAAATTTTACCATTCTGGAGTTTGCTATCTAGATCGGTACGGCGGAAATTATCAGGCACTTCACCGCTAAATACATCCAATACCTGACAGTAAATGGCGTTGATTACCTGTTGTGTTTCGGCTTGGTTTGCGCTTTCTGCTAGACGGTAAATACGTGCATGTTTACGCACACCCAGTTCCACGGGTTGTCCGCTAACATCGTTGTAGGAACGACCCAGTTCCGCAAAGGAAGGGCTGCTCTTGTTTATACCGTTTGTTTGGGCTGCTATATCTGCGATCGCTTGCGCTAAAAGCGGCGTAGCGCTAGAACCTGGACGACTTTGCACTGGCTTAAAGCTAGGCACAACTACGTCATCGTTTTGCTTGGTAAGCTGATTGTAAAGCTTCTCGGTATTCGGGAAGTTTGCCGCAGGTAGGGTCGGGAAGCGACGGTAAGGAACCGTATCTTCACCAAATACCTGGTTGTATTCCACACTATCTACCAAAGCACCAATAAAGGCACGAATCCCTTGAGTAGCCAGAATCTGGTTATACTTGCGGATTTCTGCTTGGTCTAATGGCGCACGTCCCAAGAAGTGTTTGGTTCCCAACTCAATCACTTTGGTGTTGGGGTAAGGTGTGTAGAATTCCTTCAGGTAGAGGTTAGAGTAACCCAAACCTTCAATAAATTCTTTCACACTGATTTCACCGTTCCCCAGCTTACTTTCCCACGCCGTAAACTCATTTTTGGCAATGTAGGGTGCAATATCCCGCTCAAAAATCTGACGATAGGCAGCGCTAATCAAGGTTTTTACTGCAACTTTGTCACTGATATTGGATACCAGTTTGAAGATTTTGGTTTGTTCGCGTTGCTTGCTAACACCTTGGTTAATACGGAACTGAATATCTGGTTCCGATCGGTTTTCTGTGACTGTACCCAATGTCACAAAGGTAGGTGTTACTTCCTTCTGGACTTTCGCTGCAACATCTTCACGAATGCTACCAACGCGCAATTGTCGCCCTGATACACCACCAGGAGTAAGATACCGCTCGTAAGGAATTGTATCTTCACCAAATGCTTCGCTGTATTCTACGCTGTTAATGATGGCATCAACCACCGCGTAAAAGCCTTGTTTCGCAGCGAGATCGAAGTACTTGTTGATTTCTTGACGGCCATAAGTCGGACGACCCAACAAGCGGCGGTGAATATACTCGATCGCTTTACAAACATAGAGCGATGACCAGTACAGATTGCGGAATACATCCGACTTAGCCAAAGCACGGATAAACTCTCGTACAGAGATGTCGCCGTTTTCTAGCTTAATTTCCAATACCTTCGGGCGCTGACCTTCGTAAAGATCGCGACCAAAAACTTGCAAGTAAGCAGCTTTAATCAATGCTTGCGTGGAGCTTTCGGAGTATCTGACGCTAGAATTTTTGGCAGCCTTTTTACCTCTAGTACCAGGCAGCTGATCTAACTTGAACACCTTGGGCCCAAGAGTACCAGGAGCCTCACCCCGTGCTTTGGGATTACTATTTTGGTTATTAATCCCTGCGCCTTGGTGAATTAGGATACGCTTGGTATCCTTGCCAAAAGGAGCCGGACTGGTGCTGGGGTTACGGGTTTCTTTCGGGAAAATCGCCCCAAACTGAATTTCCAAGGGGTCATTACCAGAACCATAGGGATGTTGGTCTGGTAGTGGTTGTTCGTAAGCAGCAAATGTGGTAATAAACTGAGGTATCTTGCGGAAAGGCGCACTGTAGTTAAACAGGTCTTGCTGCGGCCCCCAGTTACGACATTCTTGTGCTTCTTGACCCAGACCCCGGAGGTAGGGTACTGTTTCTTCACCAAAATAGTCACCGTACTCAGCAGAATCTACTAAAGCATCTACTAAGGCTGGTAGACCACCGTTAGAAATAATTGAGAAGTATTTTTGTACTTCTTCGCGGCTACTTGGCCCCCGTCCCAAAATGTGGCGGAAAGCTAGTTCGATGACTCGGCTGTTAATAAAAGGCTGGTAAAACTGTTTTTGGTAAAGGGGAGATTTAGCTAGACGGCGGACAAACTCTTTTACGGAGATGTCGCCATTTTTTACCTTGGATTCTAGGTCAGATATAGACAAGCTATAAGCACGGGTAATATCGCGCTCAAAAATTTGCCGATATGCAGCCTTGATTACTTCATTTTTTTCGCTACTTGATAACCCAGTTTTCATCACAAACTTGGGACGGCGTTCTGCTGCATTAAAGTAAATTTGCGGCAGTTCCAACCCTTGCTGGTCGCTAGAGGGGCGTTGACGGACTTTATTTGAAGGTGTGGCTGCTTTGAATTCTGTTAACAAAACATCCATATACTGAGACACAATTTCTGTAGCCTCAGCATCGTTGCGGAAAAAAGAAAGTGAACCAGCTTTGATTTCTTGCAAAGCTACTAGCGTTGCTTCACCAGAGCAGGCATTTTCAATGATTTCCCGCAAACCCCGTGTATTCACCGCTATGATGTTGGGGTCGCCAGCAACGATCGCATAAGTAGCGTAGCGCAAGAACCAGGATAAATCCCGCAAGCTCTTGGCCATGTTGCTTGGGCCATATCGAGCAATGTTAATTGGTCTGAAACCCGGAGGTGTCGGGCCACTGGGGGATGAGTTAAATATTGAGCGTAAATTTTCTAGGAACCCACCACGACTTTCAACGTAGGTTACAGTTCCCAGTTGCATCCCTTGCTGAACATTAGCACCAGCACTAACAGGTACTATTTCTACTTCTCTGGGCTTTTCTAAAAAAGCCATTGGCGAACCACCGACAAAAATCCGGTTGGCAGCGCGAGATACAATAATCTCCGCATTATCCGTCAGCGTCTGAGAAATTTCTAAACGCTTTGCACCAGATGCAAAATAACTTGCCAGTTCATTTAGTTCACCACTTCCTAAAAAGCGGTCTTGCTGTTCGGCTTGGATAATTGTCGCTACAGCTAGGGTTTGATATAGTTGCGGACGCGCAACTGAGCTTCCACCACTTGCCTTAACACTCATCGGATTTGTAAAACTCCCATCATAATCATTTATGTGTTAAGTCTGGATCGCTTTGAGGCTTGACACATCGGTGTCTCTGTGCTTTATGAGCTTGAGAGTAATGCCTGCAAAACTGCCAGTAAATTAACCCGGTTAGCTTTTAGATTAGAACGTTTTGCGTTCTCAAGGCTGGTTTATTAAGAAGTGTGTAGAACCTGTAGCTTAGATGCATCCAGTCCTAAGAGTACATACTCTTATTTGGCTGAGATCAAATCTAAGTTTTGTAAATCAGAAATAAGCTAGGCATGGTCTACTGATGCCGAAAACCTCTATTTTGATGTTTGTGTCAGTATCCATTTTACGATTATTGCAACTGTTACAAAATCTTAGTTGAAACCAAATTTCCTTCAGTAGCGATCGCTGGACAGTAGTCGTTAGTCGATGTTAAGTTGTTTTTGCTACTAAAAGCTGAATAGTAATAAATAACGCCGCTCTAGAAATAATTCTTAATTTATGGTGGTTTTAGCTTTATCTATTCAGTATTATCTAACGGGAAAATACTATGTACAAAAGTTCTAAATTTAACTATTTATTCAATGTTACTCTGTCTGCGATCGCAGTTATTTTAGCCGTCACTCCTGCAAATGCGCTTCCAGAGCAAAACATCAACACCGTTGTGAAGTGGGCGAAAACCAGAACTATACTACCAACATTGAGATACAACAGCGAAGCCCACGGCTACGGTGGGACAAAGGGAAATTTATACTTTTATGCTGATGTCACTTCTCAAAATGGGACAGTGACTAAAGAAGGAATAACCGTTAGCGGTGACTCAAGCATCAAATTCACTGCAAAAAATGCCAAAGGAGTCAAATTACTAGAAAATATTTACAATTTAAACATTGCTAATGACTTCCAGCAGTCTCGGTATGTCACAAAAATTGGTCGTGACCAATTTTATCGGGGCAAAAAGTTTGCCTACATCACTGCGGCAGTACAGAATGGAACTAATTTTCAGATCATTCCTTTGAGAAATTTACAAGAAGCAATCAATAAAACTAAATACTGCCAAACCCATGAATGTGACATCTGATTAGCCTCAGAGCTTTGAATTGATAATTGCAAGTTCAGAAATGTCCCCCATTTCTTAAACTCAGAATTGCCGCAATCTAGCTCACTATGCCAGATTTAAAATATTAATACCCATTGCAGGCTTAAGTGGTTTTTTCTGGCAGGACTATTCCATTTTTTTATTTTATGAAAAAAGAATAAAGGCATGGCTTGCTAGAACAAAGTCATGAATTTTGTGGGACTAGTTAGGCAGCATACACAATAGGGGATTTTCACGCCACAAGGTAAATAAATATCCCAGGCGCTCTCTAGAATCAGTAGCGCGTAGAGAAGACATTACCAAAAGCCGACGCTCGAGTTTTTGCTGAATTTCCAATGCAAAAGTATTATGATGCTTTGGTGCAGCGTCTTTAGCTTGGTTCCTAAATTCTTCTGAAACTTGATATTTTATGAGCGTAACGCGACGTAAATTTATAGCCTTGATTCCTGCTTTCGTACTAGCTAGTACTAGCACCATACTTTTGAGTTTAAATCCCAAAAAATATTTAACCCTTAATCGTAAACGAAATTTACCCTTCTTCTTAGGCTGGTATGACCACATTTATAATATTAATGTTTCAACTCAAGTATCTCCTAAAGGAATTGACATTTTAATACCTTATGTAGGAGAAGCAGACAAAGGGAAAATCAAAGAATTTTTGGATAATTCTAAAAAAGCAGGAGTAAAAGTTTTATTAGAGATTTATCGCCCCTTAGTTGAATCGAAAAATATCCTAGAAGTAAAAGACTTTATTCGTACCTATAAAAATCATCCTTCAGTTTATGGTTGGTATCTTTATGATGAACCAGAGATTAAAAAACCTACACCGCTCTCTCCAGATTTATTAAAAAAGGTATACCAAGCTATTAAACAAGAAGATAAATCTAAGCCAGTTGCTTTAGTTTTTGGTGATATTAAAAAAATTGAATCTTATGTCGATGCAATGGATATACTAATGTGGGATCGTTATCCTTGTGAGGAGGGAGTTCCAGAATTTTCATGGGTATCATCTTACCGAAAAGCACTCTATAAAGTCATTTCTTTAGCTGATGCTAAAAACAAAAAATTTTGGAACGTATTACAAGCTTATAGTAAGAAGCAGTCAAAAAAACGACTACCAACAAAAGGAGAAATTCGCTATATGTTTTATTTATCAGTCCTTACAGGGGCTGATGGACTAATATTTTGGACGCACTATTTATCTTCACATTCCTGGAATGAGTCAGTTTTATATCCTATTATTCAGGAACTCCGAGATTACATTCCTGCAATCGTTAGAGGGGAAGATTTAAGGAATCCAGTACAAGTAAACAACTTAGATATAGAAATTAAATTATTCTCTATTCCTAATACTAAAAAATATTTAATGATAGCTGTTAATCATAATCATAATCAGATAAATTTCACAGCCAAGTTTACTCAGGGGTTAGCTGATAAAATAGTTGTTTTTAATAAAAAAACTATTACTAACCTATCCACTGAGAGAAGTTTCAGTACTATTTTAAATCCTTATGAAGTTCGGCTGTATGAAGTAGGATAATCTAGTGCAGTTCCCTTCATTGAATCTATTTTGGCAATATTTAATAATTCTAAAATAGTTGGGGCAATAGAAAGCAGAGAGACTTTATCTTTATGAACCGAATGCTGACAGCTTGGTTTGCGAATCCATAAAATGCCATCAGGATGATGCATACCACTTTTAATATCTTCTAGTTGGTAGAAAATTTCAAAAAATGGGATTGATTTTTCGCTATTAGCAATAGTCAAAATTGCATTATTTGAGAGTTGGTCAAAAATTCCACAGCCACCAAAAATATCTTTGCCATTGCGCTTTAATTCCATTATCGAACGCCGGTCAACTTGTAAAGTTAAAAGCTTTTTTTCAGCTTCAACTGCATCCTGCTCATTATCAAATCGAATGTAAAATTGTTCAGCCATTACAGGAGAACAAACATACTTCGTATTCACACCTGCAAATTCTAATATATTTTCAAATTTACGCGGTCGATACAAGCGTTTTCCTCCAGAATTTTCATAAGTAAAGCAAGGTTGTTGACTTAAGGCTGTTGACAATATTAAAGTCGTATTGGCATCTACTAAAGTTAAAAACTTAGCTATTAATTTATCCATTTCCTGATAGCCAAATAAAATGGCTTTTTCATACTCTATCTGATCTTTTACTGACGCTTTTACTGAAAAATTATCCGGCTCAAAGTTGCGCCAGTACATATGCTGAAAATGGGCTGTACTATTAATAAAAAAAGTAGAAAAATGTGGTCTAAACTTTTGATAGTACGAGCGAAATAAATCAAATTGGAGCTTGTCGGCAATAGTTGCACGTTGCCAGCGATATCTTCTTGTGATTTTTTCCCGAATTAGTTGTTGGATAATAGCAACAATGGTATCTAATGAAAGTCCGTGGCTACTCATGAAGCTGAGAAATCTCAGATAATCTCCACGGCTAAAAGGAGCAGAATCATTTGTGTGTTCTTGGACTTGTTTTTGGACAAATTGGAAATATGGTAATAATTCAGCCGAATTAGGAGTTACTTTTGTACTCCAAAAATCTGGCATTATATATCCATTTAATCCAAAATTGTAACTCGCATTCATGCTGCCACAAACCCAAACTCTTAATCCTGCTTCTGAGACAATATCCCAGATACGTTTTGAATTAAGGTTGTGTCCTTCATCAAGACGAAAAACCTGATGTTCGCTGTAAGGTAGACCAGAATGTACTGTCACCCATTGAATCCAAGGTTCTAGAAATGGTGATTTTTCTTGTGCATCGGTTGTATAAACTTCTGACTGTTCATAGAGTTGCCGGAAGTTAGGTAGCTTTCCTTCTTTAATAAAACGTTCCATCAATGAAGGGCAAAGTTCATTAAACTCTAGCGAAATTACATAATTATTTGATTTGCGATCAGTATTTAGTGGCATTTTTGAATCTCTTAATTTAAATTGAGAAATTTTTAATTATCGCTTACTTGCAACTCAAGTATTTTGCCGTTATGAATGATGGTCATAGTATACAAAAATATTGCTATCCAATTCCAGCAATATCATTATTTACTTGGGTTCATATTTAATACCTTTGAAAATACAAAGCTTAGTAAATTATGAATTACCAATTGTTAACTCGCAAAACTTGATTACGGAATAATTGATAGCCATAGCCAGAAAAGTGAGCAAGTGGCATACTCAATAAAGTAATTCCGCACAAAACCCAACGGCTAAAGAATGACGGAATTTTATCTTCACTACCTCGCCAAATTTCAGAATTAAAGCCTTTCCAGTATCCCAGAGTAACTCGCAGACTCTCTAGAAAAGGCAAAAACAAACCTATCACAATTAATGTTTCTATAGGCAAACCTAGCTTAGGAAATAGGAAATCAATAATTAGTAGTAAAATGACAGTAGATATAAATACAAAAGGTAGCAAACCTCTTATCTGTGATTTAATGTTGTGTTTTTTACTTGTTAAATAGCGACCTCTGCCATATTGAAAATATTGAATAAACAGGGACTTCCAATTTTTCCGAGGGTAGTACCAGACACGAATTTTGGAGTCAATATATATTGCTTGTTTATTTACAGCCATTAATCTTTGATTTAATTCAGCATCTTGATTACTAATTTGTGTTATGTCAAATATCTTTTTTAATCTCAAGTTTAATTCAGCATCTTCATTATGAGATGCTTTGACATTATAGCCTTGTATGTCTAGCAAACTCTTTTTCCAGAAACACCCTAAATAAACTGTTTCCGCATAACCTGTATAGTTGGGGTTTCTATATTTAGCTCCACCATTACCAAGAAAACTTTTGGATGCAAGAGCAACACCAGCTTGGAAGGAAGTTTGTGCAACAAAACGCTGTGCTCCACCGACATTGCTAGCTTTTGATTCCTGCAAAGCATCTACACATTTTTCAATGTAGTCAGGTGCATAGTCCGAATGGGCATCAATTCTAATAAAAACATCACCTATAGATTCAGACAAAATTAGATTAAGACCAGCTGATTGAACTTTTTCTGGATTGTGTATTAACTTAACTCGTGCGTTTTTATCAGAGAGTTTTTTGACTATTTCTTGAGTGCCATCATTGCTGCCGCCATCAGCCACCAATATTTCGATTAAGTTGGGATAACTTGTTTCTAGAAAACCTAAAACCAGGTTTTCTATATAATTTACTTCATTATAAGTAGGTATACCTATAGTTACAGAAGGAAAAGTCTTGACTCTGGGTTCAACTAACATATTAGATTTGCCTATCATATTGAATCTGATTTACAGAAATAATAATTGAAACTACAAAAAGATTTTCATAGGGATCATCATAAAACGCATACATGCTTTAAAAAAGCACAAACTGTCAGTTTTAAAGCTATTAATAGGAGATAGCGGGAAGTATTTATTACGTACTTTTCTGTGTATTTTATAATGTTTAAAAACTTTTATAGAAGAGATCCCTGTAGTGTCATAGTAAGATATTGGAAAATATAGCAGGTGTGGTTGAGCAATTAAAGAAGCTCGAATATTAAAATCATAATCCATTTCTAAAGTTAGCTGCTCATCATACAAGCCGATTTTATGGATAAGCTTGTGAGAAAAAATAGTAGACTGGTGACAGATAGGATTGCCGGACAAAAATAAGTTTTTATCCCAATAATTATACTGCTTAATATGCCTTTTTAAGTATTTTCTTCGACTTAAAGAGATAGTTTCTCCAAATGCCCAAAGCCACTTTTGTTGTATATAGGAATCTACAATTTTAGTAATTACTAGTTCATTAACTAAAGCATCTCCAGAATTTAAGAAAATTACTAAATTACCTGATGATTTCATTAATCCTACATTAAAAGCATTAGCAATTCCAAGACCATTTTGCTGAAAAACAATTATTTTTTTTTGATGATTATATTGATTAATAATAGAAATTGTTTGGTCTTTTGAATCACCATCAACAATTATGTGATTAATCTGTTTATAATCTTGTATACTAACACTATTTAAAGTTCTAAGTATACAATCTGAAGAATTTTTTGTCAAAGTAATTATATCAACTTGAATTAAGTTATTCATAATTTTTAAAATTTATAGGGAGTTATTTACCACCGAGAAATAGCCATTTCAATATAATCTATAATAGATGATGTAAACACACGACCTTCTAAATAATTAAATGTCGGATTTGCACGAGAGTTAACTTGTAAAAAATAAATAAAGTAACTAAGCGACAAAGAAAGCAAAATAACCATAGATAAAAATTTTATCGGTGGTTTAAGTTTACTCTTCCTTTCTAAAGGTAAATAGAAGAAAATTCCTAAAAATGATAGAAGTATGAGACTTAATCTCAAAGGAAGGTAATCAAGGTTGCGGGTAAATAAGAATAAAATTGACTGCAATACATAAAGACATAATATACTTAGGTCTAAACGTTTTTCTTCGGAAGTAAGACGATAATTTAAACTTGTATTGCTTGTATTGATGTAATTATCTCGTGAAAGATTGATATAAAAATAACCAATAAATGTTAATAGTACCAAATGAGGCAGAAAACCTATATTTGCTAGTTGATTTTTTACAAAAGATGCACTTTTAGCAGCTAAGAAACTAAGCTGAGGAATGTTATTAATTGTATCATAGATAGATGCAAGAGTAGATTGATTTACATAAGACGAATAGATTAATGCAAAAACAAATAAAATGATACTTAAATATCTAAGAGACATACTAATTTTATTAAAAAAACTATGCTCTAATAAACTATTTATATCAATAAATTGCATTATTATTATAGGTAAATAAAGGAGTATAGAGTAATGATTCACGATACTCAAAAAGATAAGTAGCACACAAGTAAACTTATTTTTTCTACAAACTAATGCACACAAAAAAAAGGTACTTGAGATAAATTGGCGCATCAAAAATGCTTGAAGATAAAATGCGGGATTTAGTATAACAAAAAATACCAGTAACGCATAATAATTTTTTGAAATCCCCTTACAAATTACAAAAAATGTTAAAAGGTTAATAATAAAAGACCAGCTTAACAGAAAGCCCATCTCCGAACCGTTACAAATAATAAATAATAAGGAAGCAAGGAAATAAAAACCTGGTTCAAATGGATAATTGGTTGATTGAAAACATTCTATAGGATTATTACCATTACAATCTCGATACGCTATTAAATATTGCTCGGTATCAGCTTGAATATCTATAAGACAACAGAAAAGAGTGACAGTGACTGCAACTAGCAGAAGTATAGAATTATTGAGTAAGCTATCTAGGCTATAGGATTTTGAATTTTTATTGATAAATACAAATAAAAGTAGTGGCAAAACTCCAATTATCGGAATTTTTATCCATAAGCATATTCCAATAATTAAAAAAATATACTTTTGATAGTTGGTTTGGATACTTGATAAATTAAAAGTCATTATCTAATTCTATGTTTTCTACTTAGGCAATAAAAGATTTTTGAAATAAGCTTAACCAGATTATATGTTCTTCTCTACCCATCCTGATAATAGTAGATAAGCTATGAATTTGACCTTTAGTCCAATTCCACATTATCAATGTGTCTGCTTTATTGTTTTGATTAAATGAAGCAGAAACATAGCAAGAGAATATTTGTAAAAATCCTTTAACAATTCGCAAAACAGATACAAGTAACCAAATATAATAAGAACGGTTCCAACGAATAGCAGCAATGTAAGGAGCTGCGGCACCAAAACCATACATTAAGTTAAAAAGATAAGTTTCTGATATGCGCTTTGTGGGAATAAAATGGTGCAGCACGCAATCAGGTGTATACCAAAGTTCATAACCTGCGTTCAGAATTCGCAAAACTATCTCAGAATCTCCTCCTGAACTTAATTTTTTTCCTTCTCTATCGTTGAGTAATTGTTTATCTAACCAGCCACTTTTTTCAAGGGCAGTTCTATGAATAACTAAACCTGCACCTGGAATTTGGTAATTACGCCGATTTAATTGTTTTGAAGTTTCACCGCGCTCATAGGCAGCAAATTTACCTGAATGTTTGAGAAGGATAGGCGAAGGAGTTATTTCCCAATCGAGAACTACCTTGCCGCCAAAAGCACCACAATTTGGATGAGATCCCGCAAATTGTATTGCTTTTGGTATCCAGTCTTCTGATAATAGGCAATCATCATCAACAAAAGCCAGCCATTCACTAGTTGTATTTTTAATTCCACATAAACGGGCGTGAGTTAATCCTTGCTTTTGCTCTACTATCCTACGCAAATTAGGGATTAATCCTGAATTAATGTGCTTGTCAACAATATCAGCAGTTTCGTCTGTACAGTTATTATCTACAACTAAAACTGACCAATTATAGTTCTTATAAAATTTTTGTAATGAGATTCCTGTGAGAACACGATCTAGTATAACTGCATTGTTATAAGTACAAATTACAATATCCATAAATATAATTTTCAACTAAATTATTAAATATAGCGTTTACTAAACAAATGAGACATACTCATATATTTTTTGCCAAAATTAGTAGTTTTTAAAAACGTGAATTACCCGATTATGAATCGCATAGGTACTTTTAAATGAGTATCAAGACCAGCTTTGATTTTTCAAAATCCAGTGGTCTTTCCGAATAAATAAAATATCACATTGCCCCATTGCATTATCTAATGGTCTACGCAAAACATCTACAATTTCATAGGGCTGAAAACCTTGCTCGTTCATCCATGCTATTGATTCATGTAGCAGAATCATCTCCGATGAAAAGCGAAAAAACTGTAGTTCTAGTAAAATAAAATCTGATAGTTTTAAGGCTTTTTTCGCTCCTGATAAAACTTTTAATTCATAACCCTGAACGTCAATTTTAATAAAATTTGGTTGTTTAATAACTCCTTCATCAAACAGATTGTCTACAGATATAATCGGTACTTCACGCGAGGCACTACCAGAATACATCAGACTACTACTATCTAAATCTTGAGTCACCCCTATGCTTAAAGTACCCGCCTCTGAGCCAGCCGCAGCTAGAATAAATTTGATGTTAGTATTTTGATTGGTCAAGGTTTGTAAATCTGGTACTCGCTCTTCAAGAGGCTCGATCAAAAAATACTCAGCATCTGGCCAACTTTGCATTGCTAACTTCGTCCAACAACCTTGTGCAGCGCCAATATCTAGGACTACTTTAGGGCTATAGCCACGTTGAGCCAGTCCTTTCAAACATAAGTCTATACCTACTCCTCGAGCAAGTCGAACAATTCGTAATTTAAAAGGTTTTAAGACTTTATTCGCTATAAGTTGTATATTATCTTTGATAATAGATACCATAGTAAATTCCTTGTAATTCTGAGAATAATTTAACTAAGAAATCTTATTTTTTATGTTTCTCAATATAACTTTGATTAGGACTAAGAATGATTCTTGTATGGAAAAGCCATTTTGCACTTTCAAATAAAATTCAGGATGAATTATTGCAATTGGGGGTTCATCGAGAGGAGAAAAATTTTGCTCAAGAAAAGGATAATTATGTAGACAAGATCGCTTGACAAAAAGAAACATATTTTGTGCATACCACCAAGGAACATCAGGATTTTCCCAAAACTTCATTCTGAAGCAATCAAATACGATATATCCCTTTCCACTAAAAATTTTTGCCCAATAACTAGGCCATTGACAATTTATATGTTTAGTCCCAGGTTGAGAAGGTACAGCTGCGGAGAAAAGAATAGCAGTACCAAGATTAGTAAGTGTATCTACAAAGCTCTCAGCCTTTTCTATTGGCAAATGTTCCGCAACTTCTAAAGATATAACTAAATCAAACTGTCGTTCCAGTTTTAAGGGGGTTACTAGATCGTGTTTAATAAAGTATTCTTGGGGAATATTTAATTTATTTTCATCTACAAAGTTACCATCAATTCCTAGAATTTCTTTAGCTCCGTTTTCCTGACAAACAACTAGCCATGTACCTAAACCACAGCCTACATCAACAACTGATTTTGGTTTAATTAACTCCATTACAAATGGAACAATTTGCTTGCTTCCTTGTAATGCATTGTTATCAATATAGTTGTAGAATTTTTCTGTATATGCTTTCATTGTATCTTTGTTGTTCGTTTAAATTAATTTAAATAATTTATTTTTTAGACTTTCCTAAATATCAAAAATATAATAGCACTAAAACTTATTTTTTAGCAGTAATATATTTTTTAAAAAATGATAAATTATAATTATTGCTAATAGCAAACCATGTTAAGAGAATAGTCGTTTGTATCGAAAGCATAATAAATCTTAGTATGTAATCATTTTGAAGCTTAAAGTTCACTAACAGAACTATAAAAAACCAAATTAATGGAAAGCATAACCATTTAAACCAGAGATAATAAGAGATAGATAAACGTTTCATTCCAAATATAGTTACTGCAAAGGCTGTGAAATATCCCAAATTACCTATAATAGCTCCTGTTAAGCCAAAATTATAAGCACCAATGGCAATTAATCCTAGTGACGAAAAACTAGCTAGCAGCTGAATCAATGCACAGGCTTTAACTGCATTTGTTGCTAACAAAGAGTAGTAGCCAACTGCATGGCAGGAATAAAGTGCATAAATTACTGTTGCAATACAAAACGTAATTAAGTATTGACTTACAGTTTGCTCCGAAAATAGTATTTTTAGAATTAGTGGAGAAAGTGTTATGAGAGTTGCTCCCATTCCTAAAGCAAATAATCCATTAATTTGGGTAGCTTGTTTAAGTTGCTGTTCCAATTGACGCTGATTAATATTCTGCTGTCCAATTAGATTGCTTAAAGTTGGAAGTAAGGGCTGTACAGGTAAGGCAGAAAATGAGTTTATTTGGGCGGTGATGTCTGTAATTCCTGCATATACTCCAAGCACCTGACTACCTAGCAAGCTGCCGACAATCAGCCGATCGCCTCGACTAAAAAGCATACTTCCCAATGTATTTAACCACATCATTAAGCTGTAGCCTCCGACTGCTAATGCTTTTGGTTGATTCCAATTCAGACGAAGGTTCAAATTTTGGAGTAGCGATCGCACTACCCAGATATGACTTAACAAAGTCACTACACCGATTCCAGCCTGCCACTGCATTAACTCAACGGTGCGACCTCCTAGCAATACTACAATTAGCATTCCGACATTCAGTAGCACGGACTGCATTGTATTTAGCACATTCATCAAGTCATAACGCTGATGGGCTTGTTCGACACCAATCAAGATTTGTTGCAGCAATCGCGCTGCTACTACTAAGCCACCAATTTTGATAGCCTGTATAACTTTTAACTGTTGTAACTGACCCAATTTAGGAAATAAATTCATAATCGGTTCAGCACCCATCCAAAGAGCAACTACCGCTAAAGTTGCCAATATCAGCATTGCTCCAAAAGTTACAGTCAAGGTTTGTGACAGACCATCAATATCTTTCTTTCCTAAGTCTTGGGAGACAAATACAGTTGTGGCTGTAGAAAGACCAGCTTCAGCTAAAGTAACCATTACCACCACAGCAGAAGCTAAAGTCCATAGTCCATACTCTTCAATCCCCAATAGGCGAATTAGTACAGGGATAATCAGTATGCCTAGGCCTATTTTGATTAATCCTGTTATTGAATTGTAAAAACCGTTCTTAAGTATGCTGTTGTTCACCAAAAATATTCTCTTTTAATACAAGCATTACCGTAAAAAACCAGAAGAGTTAAACTAAACCGCCATCCAACGATCAGGAAATGCGTATATTGGGGAACTTCAGTTCCCCCTTACCATTGCGTAGCTTGCCGCCGTAGGCATCGCTGCTATTTTTGTCGTAATAACCTTTCTGGTTGTAGTGAATAAAACCACTATCAGCAGTCACTCCATTCATCACCATTCCTAAAACGCGCGATCGCGCTTGCTCAAGCATCATCTTTGTACTCTTCGCAACAGCACAATCAAGCACTCCAGGACGTACAACCAGCAATATCCCATCTGCCATCTTGCCCAGCATCAATGCATCACCAAACAAACTCAAGGCAGGAGTATCAATAATGACACAATCGTAGTTTTTGGCTGCCTCTTCAATTAGCAAAGCCATACGCTGTGAATCTAGCAATGCTGCGGGGTTGGGTGGAATTGTCCCAGCCGTTAACAGATCCAAGTTAACTAATACTTCTTGGGTGGTGTTGCGAAACTCCGTTTGACCAACTAAAACATTACTTAGTCCGACTGGATTAGATAATTTCCAGATTTCCTGTTGGCAGGAGTGACGCATATCCGCATCTACTAATAAGATTCTGCGTCCCATGTGTGCCTTAGCTACTGCCAGATTCGCTGCTACAAACGATCTACCTTCACCTGGAGTTGAACTAACTACTGCAATTACTTTTAATGGTTTATCAGAGATGGTAAAATCCAGGTTTGTCTGAAGCATCTCAAAGGCTGAACTTGCTCCCGAATATGGATTATCTCTCACCGGCAGTTCGACTAAAGTTTCCCCATCATTTTTAGTTTTTTGGCCCAAGTGAGGAATCGTACCGAGTAAAGGATAACCTAATAACTGCTGGGCTTGTTCGAGAGTTTTGAGGGATTGATCCATAGCTTCTAACATCAGAGCTACCCCTACACCCAGCAAAATTCCCACAAATCCACCCAACGCCAGGTAAAGAGCAATTTTGGGAGAAACAGCTTTTTTAGGAAGCAAAGCCGTAGATACTACCCTGGCATTACCAACATTCTGATTTACTACTACCTCGACTTCTTGCGATCGCTTTAGCAGTTCTTCATAGGTAGACCTCGCTACTTGTAACTGTCGTTCTAACTGCTGCTGTTTTTCTTGCAGTTGCGGTAAGACACTCAATCGTCTTTGAGAAAGTGCATAAGCATTCTGCAAAAGTGTAACTCGATTAGCTAATGCTGACCGTTCTACATTTGACTGTACGAGTTGGGCCAGTAGGGTCTGCTTGAGTTCTCCCATCCCTAAATTTTGAGATGATACAGATTTTTCTCTATCTGCATTCTCAATAATTCGAGTCTCTAGCTGCTTTTTCAGGGCTGCTTCTTTTGCTGTCAAACTAGCGATCGCTGGATGTTCATTTGTATAGCGAGTATGTGCCACCGCTAACTCGTTTTCTGTCTCCTGATACTCTTTTAGCACCTCCTGTACACTTTTTGATTGACTTAAATTCCCCATATCTACAGCCTGCTGCGAATTCAATCTCAATTGACGCTCCAGAAGTTGCGAACGAGTCTCAGCATCCGTTAAATTTGCCTGGACTTGGGTAATCTGGTCTGATAAACCTGCAAGTCTGTCCACTCCTTTTGTTGCTTCTTGGTCTAAGGCAATTACGCGATTTTCTTCTTTAAACCGACGCAAAGCTGCCTCTGATTTGACTACCCTTGCTTCAACTTCAGGCAATTGCTTACTTAAAAACTTCTGTGCCACTGTTGCTTGGGTTTGGTTAATGCGAATATTATTCTCCAGGTAATATCTCATCAGCAAATTCACAACATCTGCTGCTTCTTTGGGATTGCTACTTTTGTAGGAAATCGCCAAAATATCAGTACCCCGGACACTCTTGATCTTCATTTTCTTGAGAAAATCATCTATTTCCAAGGGTATTCCTCGCTTATCTACCAATTTGAGACTAGTAATAGTTTTCTCAACTATTGGGTTAGAACGAATTACCTCTGCTTCTGTATCCAATGGGCTACTTAGTTGAGTCAGACTGCTCAACTCTCCAACTTGTGCCGAGGGACTTGTCAACGAAGAAACCCGGTCAGTTTTACTAAAAAGCAACTTGCCTTCTGCTTCATAAATTGGTTTTTGCTTGATAGCAATTAAAGCTGAAAGTCCAAAAACAGAGGCAGTCACCGCAGTTATGACTAGCCAACGCCTTTTCATAATCAGCGAGTATTGTTGCAAATCTAGAGAGTTTTGGTCTTCTTGGTTAGAGGGCATGGAATATGTTGCGAATAGTTGAAATAGTTCCTAATTTTGCTTCCCAATTTCGGTAGTCCAAAATAATCATTTGGACGTTCTTAAATATAATTACTCTTAAATATTTGTATAAAAAACAACTACTTAATCCTAGCTTTTTAGATTCTTTTCTTTTCTGTTGCTCTTTTTAGATGTTATCTCAGAAACATTATCTAATTGTCAAGGTATTTTTTATATATCTTTCTCTAAGATTTTATATTACTTTGACAAGTATTTGAATTAAATAAAGATTTAACCTTCATATAACCTTCGAATAAGCATACTACTGGTAATAAAAGCTACATTTTATTCAAAAGTTTTTTATGCGTAAAATAATATTTTTATACTTTAAGTATTAATACCCTAGCTATCACAATTAATATAAACATTATTAAATTAACTAGTGCTTACGTATACAAAAACGCTTAAAGTCTTAATAGATAAGGATTATAAATATTTGTATTTATAATCTAGAAGCTCTTTATACTTAATTTTTATAATTATTTGGGAACATTAATTTTAATACTTGGTTGCTTTTATTTCAAAAATATTACTGAGATTTTAAGTAACTATATTGGCAATATTAATTTTAAAGTTTATATTGACTACATTCATATCATCATGCAAATATAATGCAAATATAAAGGAACAAATCGGACAGCCTACGCAAGTAAGATGTAGGTTTTAGATATATACTACGGAAAATTGCTGATGCTTACTCTCCTAGTCCGTAATACCCAATACCCAATTCCTTTGAAAAATAGAGCATTCCAAAAATTTATTGCTTGTATTCCTTTTGACATACATAGCTAGTCCTTAGTATTGCCATCTTGGAATTTCTTGCTGGCTTTAACGAACAAATCAATACCAGGATACTGAAAGAATAAGAAAAATTAATGACTCTTACAAGTTCTGTTAGTTACCCTGCCAATGCTAGGCTGCCCAATATAGTCCGCAGCCTACCAATATTGCTCTTGTTAGGAGATATTTTTGGTTTGCTCATTTGTTTAGCGATCGCACAATGGTTGCGTTTAGATCAACCCTTGCGTTGGCTCAATCCATTGCCTTATGGATTTGTGTGTATGACACTTGCAGCATTTTATTTAGCAGATGCGTACCATCCAGAGCGACAAATCGCAGGTTTAAGAGCGCCTGCTCGAATTATTGTTTGTAATATTGCGATCGCCTTCTTCATTTCTGCCCTAATTTACTTGTCAGGCATTGGCAAACATAATCCGGTATTGTGGCGGAGTATCTTCTTACCTAGCTTGGGAATATTTACTATCTGGGCTGTAATATTGCGCGTGATGGCAGTGAAATGGGTGCGATCGCACGCCCTGAAAAGTCGTTGGTTGATACTAGGAGCAGGGGATAATGCGATTAAATTTGCACAAAAACTGCTGGTACTTAATCCTTTAGGAAAGTTGACTGTTCTAGCAGAAGAAAATCAAACAACCATAGACTTACCAAAAAGCAATCTGAGTTATCAGGGAAATCTGAGCGATTTGTCGCAATGGAGTCAAGAATCCTGGTCTGGGGTCATAGTTACAGCCCAGATAAATTTTTCCCAATCTCAAGCACAACAATTAATGCAAATGCGGTTGCGAGGTATTCCGGTTTATACATTGCCGGATGTTTACCAAACATTTTGGTATAAACTTCCTTCATCGCTCCTACAAGATAAATGGTTGGCTTTTAGCGATGGTTTTAACCTAATGCCTGGTTACTTCAGTATGAAACTGAAGCGAGTTGTCGATCTCATATTGATCCTCTTTTTACTAGTATTAGTTGCACCACTTCTGTTGTTGGTTGCATTACTAATTAGATTAGATAGTCCTGGCCCAGTATTGTACAGTCAGCAGCGAAGTGGGTTGTACGGTAAACCATTTAGAGTTTATAAATTTCGCTCCATGTATCAGGATGCAGAAAAGTTGGGGGCGCAGTGGGCTAGTCAACGCGATCCAAGGATCACTAGACTCGGATACTGGCTACGTTTGTTACGTATTGATGAATTACCTCAGATATGGAACGTCTTACAGGGTGAAATGAGTCTGATTGGGCCTCGTCCAGAACGACCAGAATTTGATGTCAAACTCAAACAAGCCATTCCCTACTATGAAGTACGCTATCTGGTAAAACCGGGAATTACAGGCTGGGCACAGGTTATGTATCCTTATGGAGCATCTATTGAAGATGCTTACGAAAAGCTTTCTTACGATCTGTATTACATCAAAAATTATTCCATTTGGTTGGATTTAGCGATCGCCTTCAAAACCATTCGAGTTGTTTTGTTAGGTAAAGGTAGATAAGGAAAAAGAAATGAAAAAGAAAATATTGGTAACTGGCGGTGCTGGTTACATTGGCTCCCATGTAGTTCGTCAACTGGGGGAAGCTGGTTATGATGTCGTGGTCTACGACAACTGCTCTACAAGTTCACCAGCATCCGTACTACACGGGAAACTAATTATTGGCGATTTAGTAGATACTGGGCATCTTTATCAAATTTTTGCCCAGCATCAATTCAGTACAGTTTTACACTTTGCCGCTAGTCTGATTGTTCCAGATTCAGTAGCTCATCCCCTCGACTACTACGCAAATAACACCCGCAACACCTTAAATTTGCTCCACTGCTGTAGCGTTATGGGTGTTAACAAGTTCATCTTTTCCAGCACAGCCGCAGTGTACGGTGAAGTTAAAGATAATCCCGTTACTGAGTTAAATCCTACACAGCCCATTAATCCTTACGGACGCTCCAAGTTGATGAGTGAATGGCTGATCCGGGACTATGCAGCAGCATCTTCACTACGGTACGTAATTCTACGTTACTTTAACGTAGCAGGTTCTGAACCAAATGGATTATTGGGGCAAATGTCACCGAATGCCACTCACTTGATTCGGGCTGCTTGTGATGCGGCACTCAAGCGCAAGCCAGAAGTACGAATTTTTGGTACTGATTTTCCTACGCCCGATGGAACTGCAATCCGAGACTATATCCACGTCGAGGATTTAGCAACTGCTCACTTAGATGCTTTGGATTACTTAGAAAAAAGAGGGGAAAGCCAAATTTTCAACTGCGGTTACGGTCAAGGCTACAGTGTGCGGCAAGTTATTGAAAGAGTCAAGTCTATTTCCGGTGTAGATTTTCCTGTTATTGCCGCCCCACGTCGTCCGGGCGATCCTGCCTGTGTTGCAGCTTGTGCTGATAAAATCCGTAGAGTTTTAGGTTGGGAACCAAAGCACGATGACTTAGACGAGATTATCGATACAACCATTACCTGGGAAAAACACAAAGGTAACTTGGCAAGGCAAAGGCATTTAAATATGGCACATGCTTAATTAACTTTGTAAGCAGAATTTACATAGGCATTATCAGTAAACCAAGGTACGCAATCACTAACGTTGTAAACTGCGGACATTTCAACATCTGACTCAAAACCTCTTTCAATCAACTCTTTACCCGAACTACATTTTTTCAAATAGCCCAGTAAATCCTGCTGGAAAGCTTGAAATGTTGCCACAGCAACTTCTGCCTCTGGTGATAAACTGCCATGTAAATAACTGAGAATTGCTCCAGCACCAATTAAATCTTCAAATGCAGGACGTAGGCTACCATCTTCTTTCCACCTCTCACCAGCAGGAATCACAGCGATTTGATCGCCATACTTTTGAGCAAACTCCGCTACAGCTTGGCAATTTCGCAAGCAACCAGCCAAAGTTGGTGTATTCCCTGTATGTAAGGTTAGAAAAGAACCATTAGGTGAGGGTAAAACTAGTCTAGTTCCAGCAGGAATTTCAGCTACCGATTTTGGCGAGAGAGAATATCCAGTTGTAGTCCAACGTTGTCTCTGACTTGCCAACTCTGCTTGCACTGACTTGGCGTAATCTATGGCTGATTCATCTTTATATACGTAGGGAAAAATGATTGCGCCGTTGTTGGTGGCAATTTCCACGCAGGTGGAAAAAGAGAGAACGTCAACTATCACAACTACATCACTGATGGGAGCAAGTTGAGCAACTCCTTGTGCGCCCCATTCACAGCGTAAATTAAACTCTGATTGGTTGTAAATCATTATATGGATTTTTGTTTAGCTACATCTAGTATTTCCTGAAGTGTAAAATAGATATAGTAAAATACTGGTTTTCCATTAATTTCTATAGTACCGTATTTTCGATGCGGACGACCTTGCGTGTCTTTATCATAAAAATCGTTAACCTTATGTTTATATCCACGATAAGATGGAGGAATATTTACTAGTTGAATCGGAGTACATTTGTCATCAAAAGTGATACTCCATTTAATTTTTAATTTTAATCTGCCATCAGAGTCTCGTTCTAAGTCATGGAATAAGTTATCATAAAAATAGGCTATCTTAACTTTTTTAAAATCTTCTTCTGTAATAAGTTTTGAATACGATAATTGAGATCGGATGACACCAGTAGGATAAAGTTTTTCAAAAAACTTATCTATTTGCAGAAATATATAATTTTCTATAAGTTTTTTTTGTTCTTCGTTAGCAAAGGACACAAAAGGAACATAAATACTCTCAAGGGCTGAATTTGCTAAATGAGTTCCAATAATATTTAACTTGTAATTCATAAATTATCTTCTAAATAAAAATTTTGTATTAAGTAAAAGTTTGCTCTAAATATTTTTATACCCTGAAGGTTTAGTCCGGGTTCTAATTCACCTAATGGATTAGATGGTGCTATGTAGTAGTAATAAGGAATAAAAAACTCACTTGCAGAAACCTCACATTTTTGCTGTAAAATGTATTCATAGGTAAGTTGCTTGATTATGTCATACCTGTATTTTTTAGCCGACTTTTGAGAGAGTTTTTTATTAATATAGAATTTTAATGGTAAATCTTTATAATCAATTATTTTTATAGATTTACTCTCTTGAAAGTTATTATCTACTTTTACAGCCTGGGTTTCTAAAATTAAATCAGGACGTATGAATCGACGTATTACTTTACTTCTAACTCGTTTCTCAGACTGATTATATTTAGAATGCGAGTAAACAAATTGTCTAGGATTTAAATCAAATTCAATGCAAAGTAGCTCGTCCCATTCAAGTTTATCTTGGATTTTTCCTAACTTGTTAGAATTTGTTAAACTTGTGCAGTAAACCCATTGATTCCAGTATAAACTTCCGCCATTGGCTTTGCAGTTTCCGACTCGATTTTTTTCTTCTCCTTCTCTTTCTAAGTTCTGATATCCTTTCAGAGATATGTCTGTATCTGCATAGCAAATTTCGTCGCGGTGTTTTTTAAAAAAATAGGTGTTGCACATATCTTCCCAAATTAGGGAAAACCCATATACTCCCCAGAATTCACCATCGCCTTGCTCAGGATTTAGCTCGCCGTAAAGGAATGTTTCAATAGCTTCGTAAAGCCCCCAATAGTCAGCATCTTTGTATAAAGTATTTTTATCTATCTTATCTAGGGCTTCTTTAAGAATACTAATAGTCTCTTCAAAGGCATCTTTGGCAAAAATAGATTGGTTGCTAGTTAGATAATCTTCCTTAAAGCCTTGGGCAAGAAAGCGTATATCTTGAGTACGTGCTTTAATGTTATCTGGTACATCACTATCTAACTGCTCTATAATCTCATCTAGAATATAGCAATACAGATTTACAATATCAGTGCTTTCATAGCGTACTGTCGAACGTGGCAGATCCATTGCTTCAACATAGATTACATCGTTGTTTGAATTGTCTTTTAGATAAATAGCGCGATCTAGATACTTGTGGATCTGAGAATATTCGATGTCTTCACTACGTTTAACTTTCTTTTGAATTGAGTTTATTGCAAGTTCATCGTAGGCTTCCATAACTCGCTCAATCATTCTAATCTTACTGTAGAGTACACAAACATCTCCTTCCTCTGTTTGCATCTTGACTCCACCAGATGAAAGAGTCGTTTGATCCTGTTCTTGTTGATAATCAGGTTTATTGATGTTGAATCTTGTGTTGCCTAAATTATCACGCTCAAATTTGCGAAAGGTGCGATACATTTTGAAAAATAAATTTCGTACTGCTTCAAAGTCGCCCTCTGGGAAATTATCAAAGCCATTTGGCAGACAAAACTCAAAATTATCTTCCAGTTTAGACTTACGAATACCAATGAAGAAATCGTTGGTATTTTTGACTATATTAAGGCTAGAAAAATCAAACATGGCTCATTCAACATAGAGACTAGTTTTTCAAAGTTAAATTTTAATAGTAATGTCAATCAGGAAGACTCATTATATTTTTTATAAAAGTATTATGTAGTTTAGTGAAATCTCCAAAAGTTACTAGATTATCTTTTGTTACCTTTAGAACATCCGCCAGTGGCTTTTTATCACGATTAAACACACTGTCCCATAGAAAGAACATTAGTTTATTCTGGATTTGTTCAGCAGTTACAGGCTGTTTGATAAAATAATATCCGATTTGCTTGTCTTCAATTCCTCGAATCGAGGCATGATGGCTTTTGATAAAGTTATTAAGGTTTTTAATAAGCTTTTTCCATTCCTTTTCGTCTAAGATTCCTCCTTTACCATACGTCGCTGTATTAGGCTTAGTCTCATCCCAGTTAACAAATTCCCAGTCCCAACGACGTTTGAATGCACTGTCCATGAAGTAAATGGAATTATCGGAAGTGTTCATAGTAGCAAGGATAGAAAGATTAGGAGGAATTTTGATAATTCTATTTACTAAATCAAATCTTAAAAATTCAATTTTCTTTTGTAATGTTTCTAGCCTAGTAACTCCTTCGTAAGGTTGCAATTTATACTCATTGATATTTCCTCTGTCATCATAACTAAATTTAGTTCCTATCAATTCTAATAGCTTTAAAAATTCAATAACAGTTAGATTAATACCGTAACTTGACCAACCATCTTCATCTCTATCTAAAAGCTGAAAAACAGTACCAAATATAGCTGAGGAGTTACCTCTATTTATTTCATCAATCACAAGAGCAACATTTTTCGGTTGGTTTAGTTGTTTACCATCTTTATCGTAGGCTTCTTTAATATTCTTATAAGCTTGAGATAGTGCTTTTAAAAAATGTCCTTCATAGTAGTTGTACTCTACTTTCCCCGATCTCATCGTAATCGGTATTAATTTGCCCATAAAATCCCCATAGGTATATTCTGGGTGAAAAACTGTTTTGATAATATTTTCAGGATTAGTAGATTCATCTATACCTAAGTAATTAGGGATAATCTCGGAAACTATTCTGTGGCTTTTGCCAGTTCCAGGACTGCCAAAGAGAATTTTATGAACGGGTTTATTCATAAGTGGTGATATTTGTTGAGCAACCATTTGTTAATGCCAAATGTAAAATTTATACAACAAACCAGTTTAACTCAACTTCCTGAAAACGGAGGGTAAAACTTCTTGGCTGCAAGCATCAAATATTCGATAAACTCAGAATTGCCCCAAGATTTACTTATCATGTCCGATTCTCAAACTGTCAGTGCTGCTGTTGCCAAACTCTACAATACATATCCGTTTCCGCCGGAAGCTTTGTTGGATGAACCACCTCCAGGCTATAACTGGCGCTGGAATTGGCTAGCCGCTCATAATTTCTGCACAGGTCAAAAACCTAAAAGACAAGATATTCGGATTTTAGATGCAGGTTGCGGTACTGGTGTAAGTACAGAGTACTTGGTTCACCTCAATCCTCAAGCTTCTGTTGTGGGAATTGACCTCAGTACTGGCGCTTTAGCTGTAGCAAAAGAACGTTGTCAACGTTCTGGTGCTAACCGTGTTGAGTTTCATCACCTCAGCTTATTCGATGTGGAAGAGTTACCGGGTGAGTTTGATTTAATTAACTGTGTTGGCGTTTTGCACCATACGTCCGATCCAATTCGCGGTATTCAAGCTTTGGCGAAGAAGTTAGCCCCAGGCGGCTTAATGCACATTTTTGTGTATGGGGAATTGGGACGCTGGGAAATTCAACTTATGCAAAAAGCGATCGCACTTATTCAAGGTGACAAAAAAGGCGACTACCGCGATGGTGTCCAAGTCGGGCGACAAATATTTTCTTCTCTACCAGAAAATAACCGAATTGTCAAATCTGAAAAACAACGCTGGTCATTAGAAAATCACAAGGATGAACACTTTGCTGATATGTACGTTCATCCCCAAGAAATTGACTACAACATTGAGACGCTGTTTGAATTAATTGATGCTTCGGGATTGGAGTTTATTGGTTTCTCAAATCCGAGTTTCTGGGATTTGGAGAGGCTTTTGGGCAAAGCACCGGAGTTAGTAGAACGGGCAAAAGAATTGAGCGATCGCCAGCTTTATCGCCTGATAGAATTACTAGATCCAGAAGTAACTCATTACGAGTTTTTCCTCGGTCGTCCTCCTTTAGTCAAAGCTGACTGGTCAGACGACAACGCTTTATTGGCAGCGATTCCCGAACTTAATCCTTGTATCGAAGGATTTCCTAGTCAATGCTTCTTTAATTACAATTACCAAATTGTTAATTTATCTGTAGAAGAGTTTGAATTTATGCAAAAGTGTGATTCGAATTCCACAGTTGCAGAGATTTTGACAGGTGTACAACTGGGATTAGATGAGGTAAGAAAACTTCTTCAGCAGCAGTTGATATTATTAACACCTGCTTAATCGCATTACTGGCTTAACAAAAGCAATTTATACTCATGGTGATGAGCGATCGCCCATCACCACTTTTGGTAAATTAATGTAAATTAGGAAAGTACCCAAGAAACAGGGTATTGCACATCCCAAAAGTTGGAGTTTTCTGGAATTTAGCGGTGGTGCGATCTTTAATGACAAGCCGCTACTCTACAATTTCTGATTTGCGGTACGTCTATACACTCCTCAAGCACCAGTTGATTTTATTGACACCGACTTAATTCAAACACCAGGATGTTATGTAACGATTTTGAAGGAGGATAATCCACTCAAAAAAAGCTGGAATTGGAAGAAAATTTGAATTTTCCGGCAGCGATTATTGATTATTCATCCGCACGCTCCCTTACATCATCAGTCACTCTCTTACTTCGGGGAGCGCAATTTTACTGACTGTCTAAGGTTGACAAGAAGTTAATTGTTTTTTCCTAAAGTATTGTTACCGGATCGTGATATGATTCAGCTGACTGAATGTGCAGTCATCATAATTTAGCTGTACTGGTTTCAAGTCTCGTGAGCTTGTCAGACGAATCAATTGCGCCCACTCCGACAACGCAACAAGATGCTAAAACTGATTCTGGAGACACAGAATCAGGTAACTCTATGCAAGAGTTTCATCAACTCTTCCAGCGATTGTTGGTAATCACGCTTGTCTTGACGGGGGTTATTTTTATCTCTGTGTGGATTTTTTATTCCTTAAACATTGCCCTAAATTATTTAATTGGGGCGTGTACAGGTGTGGTTTACTTAAAAATGTTGGCTAGAGACGTTGAGCAACTTGGTAGTGAAAAAACCAGTTTGAGCAAAACTCGTTTTGCTCTGTTTATTGGAGTCATGATCGTAGCAACTCAATGGCGTGAGCTACAGATTTTGCCCATATTTTTGGGATTTCTAACTTACAAAGCCACGCTCCTCGTCTATATGGTGCAAATTGCGTTCATTCCTGATTCTTAAAAAGTTCAGGCTCACAAAGATAGTAATCCCATCCTCGCTTGTTGGGGAAAATGCTTGAAGAATGCAAATGCTTAGTGTCTTAAACGCCTTTAATTCTTTTCCCCTCGCCGAATTAGAAGTAGGTCATCATTTCTACTGGCAGTTGGGCAATCTTAAAATTCATGGGCAAGTTTTTCTCACCTCATGGTTTGTGATTAGTATTCTAGTAGTGGCTTCAATAGCTGCTACTCGCAACGCACAAAGAATTCCCCAGGGCATCCAGAACTTGATGGAATACGCCCTAGAATTTATTCGCGATCTGGCCAAAAACCAACTTGGTGAGAAAGAGTACCGCCCTTGGGTGCCATTTATTGGCACACTCTTCTTGTTTATTTTCGTATCGAACTGGTCAGGGGCGCTAATTCCCTGGAAGCTCATCAAGCTACCTTCGGGCGAATTGGCTGCTCCCACCAATGACATCAATACGACTGTTGCATTGGCATTGCTAACTTCCTTAGCGTATTTTTACGCAGGTTTTAGCAAGCGGGGTTTAGGCTACTTTAAGAAATATATAGAGCCAACACCCATTTTGTTGCCGATCGCAATTCTTGAAGATTTCACCAAACCCCTCTCCCTAAGCTTCCGTCTATTTGGTAATATTTTGGCGGATGAATTGGTAGTCGCGGTGTTGGTGCTGCTAGTTCCTCTATTTGTACCTCTGCCTGTAATGGCCTTGGGTTTATTTACCAGTGCCATTCAAGCCCTGGTTTTTGCCACCCTAGCCGGAGCATACATTCATGAGGCAATGGAGGGGCATGGTGGAGATGAGCATGAGGAGCATTAAACTTCTCAGTTGATAGCACAGTTTCAAGAGCATTTTCGCTCAAAACATCGCAAAGCGCGATCGAAAGAACTCATGTGCAGCGTGAAAACCACGTTTCTAATCGTTAACGTACTTTTGTTAGTTTTGTAATCAAAGCAAGGAAAATCAACATGGATCCATTAGTTCAGGCTGCTTCAGTTCTCGCTGCTGCTTTAGCGATTGGTTTAGCTGCAATTGGCCCTGGTATTGGTCAAGGAAACGCTGCTGGACAAGCAGTAGAAGGTATTGCTCGTCAACCTGAAGCAGAAGGAAAAATTCGCGGTACTCTGCTATTAACCTTGGCATTCATGGAATCCTTGACTATCTATGGTCTAGTAATTGCCTTGGTATTGCTGTTTGCTAACCCCTTCGCTTAATACCTGAAAATTTTGTGAGTGTGGAGACGTGAATCATCACGCCTCTACAACCAAATCTTTTGGGTATCGTAATATTTCTAATGTTCAGTTGACCCTTGTTGGCTATGGGTCTCTAAAAATATGAAAGGTTGGATGACGTTGCTAGCCATGAAAACTGCTACTCCAGCCAAAGAGGAGACAAATGTTTGATTTCGATGCTACCTTGCCCTTCATGGCATTGCAATTCTTGCTATTAGCAGCTTTGTTGAATGCAATTTTCTATAAACCACTAACCAAGGTACTAGACGATCGCGATAATTATATCCGAACTAATACCCTTGAGGCGCGAGAAAGCTTGGCTAAAGCCGAGCGCTTGGCTACAGAATATGAGCAGCAACTTGCAGACGCTCGCAGACAATCGCAAGCTACTGTAGAAGCCGCTCAACTTGAAGCTAAGAAAATTACTGCTGAAAAAATCGCTGAAGCCCAAAAAGAAGCTCAGTCTCAACGAGAACAAGCTTCTGTTGAAATAGAACAACAAAAGCAAGCAGCCTTTAGCACCTTAGAGCAACAAGTTGATGCTCTCAGCAGGCAGATTCTAGAAAAACTATTGGGGCCAACTCCAGTTAGATAAGCTAACGGGATTGGTTCTGTGTAAAGCATACGCGCAACTGGCCCCTAGTCCAGAGCGCAAAATTTAAGTGTCAAACAAAGGCACTTTTTCCCTTCTGGGAAAAGATACTTAAATTTCCCTTCGGGAAAATACAACGTATTAGCAAGCGAGCAGCGCACTTGTAAATGGATATCATGGGGACATTCTTATTACTTGCCGCAGAAGCGAACGCTGTTCACTCTGAATTGGCAGAAGGCGCAGCAGAAGGTGGTTTCGGTCTAAACCTAGACATTTTTGAAACCAATCTGATCAATCTAGCGATTCTGATTGGCATATTATTCTACTTCGGACGTAAAGTTTTAAGCAATATCCTGAACGAGCGACAATCCAATATTGCCACCGCAATTCAGGAAGCAGAAGGGCGCTTAAAAGAGGCAAAGACTGCCCTTTCCAAAGCGCAAGAGCAGTTGAAGCAATCTCAGGCAGAAGCAGAACGTATCCGCCAATCAGCCGTAGAAAACGCCCAAAAATCGAAAGAAGCCTTGTTAGTAAAGGCAGCGCAAGACGTAGAACGCTTGAAACAAACGGCAGCAGCAGATTTAAACACCGAAACCGAGCGAGCGATCGCTCAATTACGGCAACGAGTTGCTACACTAGCATTGCAGAAAGTCGAATCACAGCTTAAAGGCGGGATTGCCGACGATGCTCAACAAAGTTTAATTGACCGCAGCATCGCACAACTCGGAGGCAATGTATGACAAGTCAAGTAGCCACAGCCGAAGTCGCCCAGCCTTATGCACAGGCGCTTTTGTCAATAGCGCAATCGAAAAATTTGACAGAAGAGTTCGGGGAAGATGCGCGGACTTTTCTGGGACTGCTAAGGGCAGACAAACAGCTACATAACTTCTTCAGCAACCCGTTTATTCAGTCTGAGAACAAAAAAGCTCTCATCAAACAAATACTCGGTGAAGGCGCTAACTCCTACTTACGTAACTTTTTGTTGGTTTTAGTAGACAAACGCCGCATTGCATTCTTGGAATCGATTTTTGAACAATATCTGGCGCTGTTGCGGCAGCTGAATCAAACCGTATTAGCGGAAGTAATTTCAGCCGTTCCCCTCACAGAAGCTCAACAGCAAGCAATCACAGAAAAGGTGATTGCTATCAGTAATGCTCGCCAGGTAGAACTCGAAACCAAGGTAGATAGTGAATTAATTGGTGGCGTAATTATTAAAGTAGGCTCACAGGTAATTGATGCCAGTATTCGGGGTCAACTGCGCCGCCTTTCATTGCGCTTAACTAATAGCTAGAAAATTGGGACTGGGTACTGGGGGCTGGGTACTGGGGACTAGGAAAAAGATTATAGTCATAAATTATTTCCATCCCTAATCCCCAGTCCCTAATCCCCAGTCCCTAATCCCCAGTCCCTTTTACTTCCGTCTCGAAAGCAAACAAGATAGACACATGAGCATATCAATTAGACCTGACGAAATTAGTAGCATTATCCAACAACAAATCGAGCAATACGATCAAGAGGTCAAAGTTGCTAACGTTGGTACCGTTCTTCAAGTAGGTGACGGTATTGCCCGGATTTATGGTCTGGAAAAGGCTATGTCTGGGGAACTTTTAGAATTTGAAGATGGCACAATTGGCATCGCCCAGAACTTAGAAGAAGACAACGTGGGCGCGGTGCTTATGGGTGAAGGGCTGGAAATTCAAGAAGGTAGTTCTGTAACCGCTACTGGTAAAATTGCCCAAGTACCCGTAGGAGAAGCCTTAATTGGACGAGTTGTAAACGCTTTGGGTCTTCCCATCGATGGTAAGGGAGACATCAAATCCTCAGAAAGCCGTTTGATTGAATCTCCAGCACCAGGTATCATTGCTCGTCGATCTGTACACGAACCCATGCAAACGGGGATTACAGCTATTGACTCAATGATTCCCGTCGGTCGCGGTCAACGGGAATTGATCATTGGCGATCGCCAAACCGGTAAAACTGCGATCGCTATCGACACCATCATCAACCAAAAATCAGAAGATGTAGTTTGTGTCTACGTTGCGATCGGTCAAAAGGCTTCCACAGTTGCTAACGTGGTGCAGACATTGGAAGAAAAAGGCGCGATGGATTACACCGTCGTTGTCTTTGCTGGTGCCAGTGAACCAGCAACCCTGCAATACCTAGCTCCTTACACAGGCGCAAGTATTGCTGAGTACTTTATGTATAAGGGTAAAGCTACCCTGATAATTTATGATGACCTCTCCAAGCAAGCCCAAGCTTATCGGCAGATGTCCCTATTGTTGCGTCGTCCACCCGGACGCGAAGCTTACCCTGGAGATGTATTCTACATTCACTCTCGTTTGCTAGAAAGAGCAGCAAAGCTAAGTGACGAATTAGGTAAAGGCAGCATGACCGCTCTACCAATCATCGAAACCCAAGCTGGTGACGTTTCAGCATACATCCCCACCAACGTAATCTCCATTACCGATGGTCAGATATTCCTGTCTTCTGACTTGTTTAACGCTGGTATCCGTCCCGCTGTAAACCCTGGTATTTCTGTATCCCGCGTGGGTTCTGCGGCTCAAACCAAGGCAATGAAAAAAGTTGCCGGTAAGATTAAATTGGAACTAGCCCAATTTGACGACTTGCAAGCTTTCGCTCAATTTGCTTCTGACTTAGATAAAGCCACTCAAGACCAGTTGGCACGCGGTCAACGGTTACGCGAACTCCTCAAGCAGCCACAAAATTCGCCACTTTCAGTATACGAACAAGTGGCAATTTTGTATGCAGGTATTAATGGTTACTTAGACGATCTACCTGTAGATAAAGTCACCACCTTTACCCAAGGTCTGCGGGAGTCCTTAAAGGGTGGTAAATATGCCCAAGGAGTACAAGCATCTAAAGCATTAGGTGACGCAGAAGAAGCAGCCTTGAAGGAAGCGCTTACTGAATACAAAAAGACCTTCAAAGCTACAGCGTAATTAAAGTTAGAAGTGAAGAGTTAAGAGTTAAAAGTTAATGAAACACTCCTAACTCTTAACTCCTAACTCCTAACTCCTAACTCAGAACTTAAAAATATGGCCAATCTAAAAGCAATACGCGATCGCATCCAGTCGGTCAAAAACACCAAAAAAATCACAGAAGCCATGCGCCTCGTAGCTGCGGCTAGAGTGCGCCGGGCACAAGAACAAGTACTAGCAACTCGCCCTTTTGCCGATCGCTTGGCACAAGTATTATATGGTTTGCAAAGCCGTCTGCGCTTTGAAGAAGCCAACCTGCCACTGCTGAAAAAACGGCAAGTTAAATCAGTCGGGCTGTTAGTAATTTCAGGCGATCGCGGTTTATGCGGCGGCTACAATAATAACGTTATCCGTCGTGCAGAAAACCGCGCCAAAGAAATCAAGGCAGAAGGTTTAAACTATCAATTTGTGCTAGTCGGACGCAAAGCAACACAATACTTTCAACGCCGCGATCAGCCCATTGATGCTACCTACAGCGGCCTGGAGCAAATTCCCACCGCAGCCGAAGCCAATCAAATTGCCGATCAACTACTTTCCTTGTTCCTTTCGGAAGAAGTTGACCGCATTGAATTAATCTATACCAGATTCCTTTCCTTGGTTAGTTCGCGTCCTGTTACCCAAACCTTACTGCCACTCGATCCACAAGGTCTAGAAGCAAGCGATGACGAAATCTTCCGCTTGACAACCCGTGGCGGTAAATTTGAAGTCGAACGGCAGAAAGTGACTAAGGAAGTCCGTGTATTAGCTCCTGACATGATTTTCGAGCAAGATCCAGTACAGATCCTCGATTCTCTGTTGCCCCTGTATCTGAGTAACCAGCTATTGCGGGCGCTGCAAGAATCTGCCGCTAGTGAACTAGCAGCGCGGATGACAGCCATGAGTAATGCCAGCGAAAATGCAGGTGAATTGATTAATAGCCTCACACTGTCTTACAACAAAGCTCGACAAGCTGCAATTACCCAAGAACTCCTTGAGGTTGTAGGTGGTGCTGAAGCACTAACTTAGAAAAATATTTGTTGTGGATCGTGGTAAATAGCCAATTGCTAATGGTTTTAAAATTAGCGATTGGCTATTTTGAGTAATTGGAGCCATATATCCAAACTTTGATAATTACGAATTACGAATTTCCAAATTGCGTATTATAATTGAAATATGAAGCGCATGGGTCCGTCACGGTTTCGACAGGTTGGCGAACGCTGCTCTGTGATTCAGGTCGAGAGTGAGTCTCCTCTCGGAAATCAAAGGCTCAAACAAAAAGTAAATGCGAATAACATCGTTAGCTTTGCTCGTAAGGATGCTCTAGTAGCTGCCTAAACACCTCTTATAGGTTCGAGCGTCTTTAGTTTGACTCCGTTAAGGACTGAAGACCAAACCCCAACGGATGCTCTAGCAAGCGTTCTCTGGTTGGCTTGTCTAGCTAAGATTAAATCAGAGCATCCTACGTTCGGGATAATGAACGATTCCCGCCTTGAGGGTCAGAAAGGCTAAACCTGTGAATGAGCGGGGGGTCAATACCCAATTTGGACAGCAGTTCGACTCTGCTCGGATCCACTAAGAATAAATAACAAGTCCACCAAACAGTTTAATGTTTAGGTGGATTTTGTTTTATTAAACAGAATTCAGGAGTCAGAATTCAGTTAGATATTCTGACCAAAAAAGCGGATAGTGAGTCTGTGTACCTCTCCTCAAAAGCTAGCTATATGCCAATACAGCAGTTACCGAAGTTATGAAGTACACTAATCGATCGAATTATCTTCGATCTGCGGTAAGAAAGTTCGTAGTCACGACTTCAGTCCTGATTTTATAAGCACGCTTAGTGGCTTACTACAAACTTTTCATTACTAGCTTGACAGACTATTAAGTATTCTGTTCCTGGGGTTGTTTGTGTGCGCTTCCAAACCTTCTTCCCCTTTGCTTAAGTACCCGTCGTAACCGATCTGCACTCAAGCTTACTTGACGTTCAGATGCCAGTTTTTTTGCTAATTGTTTAGAGTTATAAGTCTGCGACTCTTGAGCTAAACAATTTTCTAGATAAACCAAATCTGATTCTGAATATCGAGGTTTTCCACCTCGACCAGGAGCATCCCACAGACCAGCTAAACCCATCTTTTCCCAACGATGAAGGGTTTGACGGACTGTGGAAATTGCCCAGTTCAAGCCTTTAGCAATTTGCTCGTTTTTTAACCCACGATTATTTAGCAATAAGACTTGAGCGCGATCCTTAGTACGTTGAGGAGCATCTTTGGCTTTTCTTAACTCTTCTAAGGTTAGCTTTTCTTGCTCACTTAGAAAGACTTTTAATCGGCATCCCATAATTAATAACCTTTTACACAATTAATTTTTGCTATTTTTTCTTATGTCTATTCACGCCTATATACTTAATAAACTACGTATTTAATAGCACTCTCTTAAAATTTAACTATAAATATTAAGGATGCCAGTATCTAAAATGATGTTACGCAATAAGTATCGGCTTTAGAGGGATATCAAAATTTGCAATTTATCATCGACAATGGAATTTTATAAAAAGTTAGGCGCATCAAAAAGAACACCATTAGCCTGTATAGGCAAATTGGATTGAGAGATAGAAGCTATAGCTGCTAGCCATAACAAGAAGAATTTGTTGGCTTTATCCTAATTAGTGTCTAAAGTCGATAATAAAGGACTGTATCACTAAAATTATTAGATTATTCGTATGTTTACGGTGATTTACCGAAACTTTAAAAATTATTTTTGCGAGAGTTTCCATTTGAATGAGCGGAAAAACATACATATATAAGCCTAGTTCCTTTTTATTAAACTAATCTCTGGAAGTTTTTCTTAATTATCTACAAAAAATATCTATCCGATCAACTTTACATAAAGTTTATATTTTACGTAACAAGATTCTTCCTTGAGATAAAAATATATTCAATACCTATTGGAGATAGGAGTTATTTTGTTAACTTTCCTACTTTTCCTACTTTTCCCACCTTTCCTACTTTTCCTACTTATTTATGAGATAGCATCTTCAAAAGCTAACTTCTAATCTATTTGCTTAAGACAATTATATTGCACCATAATTACAGGAATTATGTAAAAGTCCTGATATCTCTTTTAGTATTAATACGTCATTCTCAAAAAATTAATTTTAATTTCTTAACTTACTTGTATAGTTAGGCAATACCCAAGAGGCAAGGGTAGATAAAGCTTTTTTAGTTGTACTAAGTTTTTCCAAAAATTCAGATATGAGTTCTATATAGTATTCCTAGATATGTGATAACATCTTTATTTTTTCAGTTTTTATTGTCAAATATTATAAGGATCGTGATATTTTTAATTTATGAGAAACTGAGATAAATCGCAAAATTCAATACTCAGTATATTTTTTTAGATAAATTAAGATCGAGTAGATTTTTTAGTCATACTTTTTGCTAAGAAAAAGTAATAATTGATACAAGTTAAATTATTCAAAAACTGATATTCATTACAACTTAAATAAAAAATAATAGAGACAATGGGGGCAGAAGAAAAACCTGACAATTTGCGCTCGGAGACGAATAATGGTAGCGATCGCAGAGAACGTTCAACATCGGCTAACTATACAAACTGTAGAAATTGCCCCTAACACAACGGCGATTCGCTCTCTTGATTGGGATCGCGATCGCTTCGATATCGAATTCGGACTGCAAAACGGCACAACCTACAATTCATATCTAATTAGGGGTGAACAAACAGTTTTGATTGATACTTCTCACCAGAAGTTTCGCGAGCTGTATTTAGAGACTTTAAAAGGTCTTGTTAACCCCAAAACAATTGATTACATAATTGTTAGTCACACAGAGCCAGATCATAGCGGCTTAGTAGAAGATGTCCTCCAGTTGGCTCCTAGAGCTACCGTCTTAGCCTCAAAAGTTGCGCTTCAGTTTTTGGAAGGCTTAGTACACGATCCTTTTAGTAAGAGGGTTGTGAAAACTGGCGATCGCATCGATATCGGCAAAGGACACGAAATAGAATTCGTGAGTGCGCCTAACCTGCACTGGCCAGATACAATCTTTAGCTTTGACCGTAAAACCCAAATTCTCTACACCTGTGATGCTTTTGGGATGCATTTTTGTGACGATCGCACCTTTGACGAAGATTTAGAAGCGATCGAAGCTGACTTTAGATTTTACTACGATTGTTTGATGGGCCCTAACGCTCGTTCTTTGGTGAATGCCATGAAGCGGATGAGCGAACTAGGCAAGATTAATATTATCGCCAACGGTCACGGGCCTTTATTATACCACCATCTAGATGTTCTAACCGGGTGCTACGAAAATTGGAGCCAAAAACAAGCCAAGGCAGAAACTACAGTTGGCTTGTTTTTTGTCTCAGATTACGGCTATAGCGAGCGCCTTGGTCATGCAATTGCCGAAGGTATACTGAAAACTGGGGTTGGGGTAGAAGTCCTGGATCTAAGTACTGCCCAGAGCCAAGAAATCCAAGAACTAGCAGGTAGAGCAGCTAGCATCATTATTGGTATGCCCCCGACTACAAGCGCCGCCGCCCAAGCTAGCATCAGTTCGGTGTTAGCTGTTGCTAAGAACAAGCAACTGGTTGGGCTGTTTGAATGTTACGGTGGGGATGATGAACCCATTGATACACTCCGCAGAAAATTTCTCGACTCTGGCATTAAAGAAGCCTTCCCAGCTATTCGGATTAGAGAAGTTCCCAGCGCATCCACATTCCAGTTGTGTGAAGAAGCGGGTAAAGACTTGGGACAATTGCTAGTGCGCGATCGCAACATCAAGCACATCAAGTCCCTTGATGTCAACATGGAAAAGGCGTTGGGTCGCATTAGTAGTGGACTATATATAGTCACTACTAAAAAAGAAGATGTCTCAAGTGCAATGCTGGCATCCTGGGTAACGCAAGCGAGTTTGCAACCATTAGGATTAACAATTGCTGTTGCTAAAGACCGCGCCATTGATTCCTTAATGCAAGTAGGCGATCGCTTCGTCCTCAACGTTTTGGAAGAAGGCAACTATCAAGAACTCAAAAAACACTTTCTCAAGCGTTTGCATCCCGGTGCTGACCGCTTTGCAGGAGTGAAAACTCAAACTGCGAAAAACGGTTCTCCGATTCTAACTGATGCTCTAGCATACATAGAATGTGAAATACAGAGCAGCATGGAATGCAGCGACCACTGGATTTTATACTGCACCGTCCAAGAAGGTCGTGTCTCCAAAAACGATGGACTCACAGCCGTTCGCCATCGCAAAGTAGGTAATTACTACTAAAGATTAGGGATTGGGTACTGGGGATTAGGGATTGGGAAGAAACAGTAGATAGAAGATAGAAGTTGTTCTTCTTGTCCCAGTCCCCAGTCCCCATTCCCCAG
>NZ_NOLI01000070.1:0-40741 GCF_002245975.1 Nostoc sp. 'Peltigera membranacea cyanobiont' 213
GGCATCTTGCCCGTCCCCAATATTAGGACGGGCAAGATGCCCATCCCACAAGAAAATTTGGGATATTTTTTTATTTGGAAGTCCCTTATTAAAGCTCGATCAATTTTAAAAGTTTATATTACTGATAGTTGTTGAGTTCCAATGGATACATTTAATGTACCAAGATACCAGAAGAAAAAATTAGACCGCAAGCGTCCTTCTCGTAAAAAGGCAGTTGCGATGGTGTAACCGCCCGCTAGAAGCGATCGCCAGTTAATCAATTTTGATGGAATTTCAAAACGAGCGATCGCTATATCTACAGCAGTTTATCTAATGTGATTGGCAAATCACGAACGCGCTTGCCTGTGGCATGATAAACGGCGTTGGCGATCGCCGCCGCAGTACCGGTAATGCCAATTTCACCAATCCCCTTAACACCAAGCGGGTTGATATGTGGATCGCGTTCATCGACAAACAACACCTCAATATCGGGAACGTCTGCATTCACTGGTACGTGATATTCAGCTAAATCATGGTTAACAACCCGTCCAAAGTTCGGGTCTATTACCGTATGTTCCATCAGTGCCATACCGATACCGTAGACAATTCCACCGATGAGTTGACTGTTGGCTGTTTTAGCGTTGAGTATGCGTCCAACACCAAAGCTTCCCACCCAGCGCGTTACTCGCACTTCGCCGGAATCAGGGTTAACGCGAACTTCGGCAAATTGCGATCCAAATGAGTGCATTGAGAACTTCTTTTGTTCGTCTCCAGGTTTGGCATCTGCACGCGCTTCGATCCCTTTCATTCCATGTCGTGCCAAGATTGCTTGATATGTTTCGGTTGCGGAGGATTTATTTTTTAAGAAAAAGCTGCCATTTTCGGCAATCACATCCTCAGCCTTTGAACTATAAAGCGGTGATTTTTGATCGGCAAGTGCTAGTTGCAAAAGCTTACTACGAACTTGATTTCCCGCTAAATGTACAGCCGAACTTACACTAGCGGCGGTTTGTGAACCACCGGAAACAGGGGTTTTTGGCATCTTAGTATCGCCTAGTTCAAAGCGAACTTTCTCAACTGGTAGACCAAGCGCCTCAGCTGCAACTTGAGTCATGACAGTATAAGTTCCCGTACCAATATCTTGAGAACCGCTTTGCACAACTGCTGTGCCGTCCGCCATAATTTGAGCGATCGCCGATGCCGGAGAACGATTGGTAGGATAAGTAGCTGTCGCCATCCCCCAACCAATCAAATAATTGCCGTCTCGCATCGAACGGGGTTTAGGATTGCGCTTTTGCCAGCCAAACTTTTCTGCTCCTAGCTTGTAGCATTGGATGAGTGACTTGCTCGACCAAGGCAGTCCTTTAGTAGGATCGACATCCGCATGGTTACGCACACGCAGTTCTACCGGATCGATATTGAGTGCATAAGCTAGTTCGTCCATTGCCGATTCTAAGGCGAAGGACCCAGAAGCTTCGCCTGGGGCCCGCATATAGGTTGGTGTTCCCTGATCGATCTGAACTAGACGATGGCTAGTTTCGATATTCGGGCAAGCGTAAAGCATCCGGGCGCTTTTACCAACAGGTTCGATAAATTCATCGAAGGTTGAAGTCTGGGAAGTGCCAGAGTGTCGCAGCGCGGTCAATTTTCCGTCGCGGGTTGCACCTAGAGAAACTTGTTGAATTGTCTCTGGTCGAAAGCCCACAGGCCCATACATTTGTATTCGTCCCAGAACTAATTTTACTGGGCGATTAACCTGTCGGGCTGCGATCGCCGCTAGAGGTACGTGCGACCAAGCCGACCCTTTGCAACCAAAGCCACCGCCAACAAAGTAAGACATAACGCGGACTTTCTCTGGCTCAATTCCTAATACCCCCGCAACTTTTTGTTGAGCCGAAAAGATTCCCTGAGTTGCGTCATATAGCAACAATCGATCGCCTTGCCAAACTGCTGTTGTGGCATGAGGCTCCATCGGATTGTGATTTTCGATTGGTGTAGTATAGGTTTGCTCGACGCGGACAGCCGCATTCGCTAGTCCCTGGTTGACATTGCCGTGCGCTGAATCGGGCGATTCTTCTCTAGGGATTTTACCTTTAGGTAAGTATGCCTTAGCGAGATTCTCCCCCATATTAATGGTCGGTTTTTCTTCGTCATAGCGGACTTGCACCAGCGAGGCAGCATACATTGCTCGTTCAAAGGTATCGGCAACCACGACACCAATGTGCTGACCGCTATAAAGCACAAGGTTATCTTGCAGCACTTGCAGCTTGCTACCGCCGCCCTTTTCTCCATCAGCTTTGGGCGCGTTGAGGTGAGTAATAACTGCTAATACACCCGGTACTTGCTCGGCTGCCTTGGTATCGATTTGGGCAATCTTACCTTTAGCGATCGTGCTTTGAATTGTCACGCCATAAGTCATTTTTGCTACCGGAAACTCAGCCGCATAGCGTGCTACTCCTGTCACCTTCAAATGCCCATCAACTCGATTCAGGGGTTTGCCAACAACTGTATTTTTATCGCCTGTATTCATGCCATCCCTCCTACCGTTTCCAGCGCCTTAACAATGGTGCGTCTAGTCAGTTCGACCTTAAATGCGTTGTATTTTTGAGGTTTAGCTCCAGCAACGCCGGCATTTGCTGCTGCTTGAAATGTTGCCTGGTTTGCTGGCTTATTCAAAAGCGCTTTTTCCGCATCGTAAGCACGCCAAGGCTTTGTTCCTACCCCACCAAGGGCAATGCGTGCCGAGCGAATGATCCCATTTTGAATATCCAACGCCGCCGCTACTGATGCCATTGCAAAGGCATAGGAGGCGCGATCGCGGACTTTTAGATAGTGCGATCGCTTCGCAAAGTTTGAAGCGGGCAAGTCAACGGCAACAATTAACTCTCCGTGTTGGAGAACTGTCTCCCGTTCGGGTGTCTCGCCAGGTAAGAGATGAAAATCTACAAGGGGAATACTGCGCTCTCCATTGGGAGAGCGTGTTTGCACAACTGCATCAAGTGCCACCATTGCCACCGCCATATCGGAAGGATGAGTGGCAATACAGCGATCGCTACCGCCGAGAATCGCGTGAATCCGGTTGTAACCCTCGATTGCCGCACAACCAGAACCGGGAACGCGCTTGTTACAGGGCATTGAAGTATCGCGGAAGTAGTAGCAACGGGTACGTTGTAGCAAATTTCCGCCCACTGTTGCCATGTTTCGTAGTTGCGGTGATGCCCCAGACAACAACGCTTCTGACAGCACAGGGTAACGCTGTTGAATTATTGCATCATAAGCAACGTCACTATTGCGTGCCATTGCTCCAATCCGCAGACTGTTACCTTGCATTTCTATCTTGCTTAGTGGGAGTGGGTTAATGTCAACCAACTCTTTTGGCATCTGAACATTCAGCTTCATCAAATCGATTAGGCTAGTACCACCTGCAAGATACGAAGTTTCGGCATCGGGAGCCACCAAAGCCACAGCATTCTCAGCTTCTCCCGCTTTTTTATAGTTAAACGGCTGCATCTTTTTTTCCTTCTAAGACATCGCGGACAGCAGCCACGATATTTGGATAAGCACCGCAACGGCAAATATTACCGCTCATCAATTCCCGAATATCGGCATCTGATTTAGCGTGTCCTTCCTTGACTAAACCCACTGCCGAACAAATTTGTCCCGGTGTGCAGTAGCCGCACTGAAATGCATCGCGGGCAACAAACGCAGCTTGCATCGGGTGCAAATTATTTCCTTGCTCCAGTCCCTCAATAGTTGTGATGGCAGCATCTGTGTGCATAATGGCAAAAGTCAGGCATGAGTTAACACGCCGCCCATCAACCAGCACCGTACAAGCACCGCATTGACCGTGGTCGCAACCTTTTTTACTACCAGTTAGCCCAATGTATTCCCGTAGTGCATCAAGTAAAGTAACACGCGGTTCAATCTGCAAACTATGTGCTGTTCCGTTCACTTTTAGCGTCACCTTCATAGTTTCAGGTATCGAACTTTTCAGCATTGGAGTGGTTTTTTTGACCGGAGTTTGTGCTACACTTTTTTCCACAAAATTACTGGTCGTAGCCGCTACTGTGCTGACGAACATTAATTGACCCAGCCTGCGGCGTTTTAGCCTAAACTTCATCTTTTGACTCCATTCTGTTTTTGTTGGTAATAATTCTATTTTTCTTGGTAATAATATTGAGTAATTTTCATAGCTTAAATTGTTTGTAAAAACAACTCTTTCTTACAAGCAAGCGTTTTCCTCAAAATGACATTGTTAACAGAATACAATTTCATCTTGTTCTCGTCTCTCTATCAAAAGATTTATGCCATAAGTATCATCAATTATTATCCTGTTCTGGAATTAACAATGTTTTCATTCGATATAACAGTTAAATTTTATCAAACCAGAATTCAGGAGTCAGGAGTCAGGAGTCACAATTCAGCATAAATTATGTACCAGTGGCGGATGATTTAAGAAGATTTCAGAATTATTATTAAAAATATTTAATTTAATTAATTAGCCTTACTATTTTTGAAGCAATTACTGTTAACACAATCATTTATTTTTAAAATTTCCACGCTAGACATCTACAGAGAGTAGTTCATAAGGAGGGCATAAAAACCTCTTTTCATCAAGAGTGAACTCTTCCCTATTTCAAGCTATGTCTTTGTACTTTCCCTTGACCGAGAATTCTGTGGACAAAAGGGAGCAAATTGTTGAAAGTCAGCGTCAATAGTAGATAATTCAACTAAAGTTTTAGGTATAACTAGATGCACAATGGTTTTAGGAGTAAGCTGCCACTACTGCTGACATTCTGCTTATTTACGAGCTTTTTACCTGCTTCTGATTCAGTTCTATGTCCAGCCGTTGCCTCTGACGAATACTATAAAGTAGCCAGAAATGATGGCAGAGATGGACGCATAGGAACCGATGGGCGATCGGGTAGAAGCGGTGAAAACCAAAATATTGTTGTCAATGGTTCACCCGTAAATCTTGACTTATCAGGTAAAGATGGTGAAGACGGGGAAGATGGCGAACATGGCGATCGCCCTGACTGTGGTTATCAACGCGATGCCCGCGTCAGCCATGATATAAATGCACCAAATGGTGGCAATGGCGGTAACGGTGGTAGGGGAGGAGATGGGGGAAATGGTGGTTCCCTCACAGTGTATTACAGCAATTTGGCAGACTTACGAAACATTTCTATCCGCGCAACTGGCGGGGAAGGCGGACGCGGGGGTAGAGGTGGAAACGGTACAGAAGGTTGTCACTGTCACAGGCGAAGTTGGGAAGTGAAAACTTGTACAGGAACGCCTGGTAGCTCTGATTACAAATGTACAGATAAGACTTATCGATGTAGCGACGGTAACGATGGACGAGATGGTAGTGATGGTAGCGATGGTAGCCAAGGGCGCTTAGGAACTTTAAGTATTGTGAATGGCAAGGAAGCTTTGGCCGCTGATACTCCAACAGTACAGCTAGCAATTTCGGAACTGACAAACAAACCAGTAAACCTCTCAAAGAACAAGTGGAATCAACGCATTGGAGCAGCTTCTGTACTTGCGCCTGGTTCTGCGATCGCAGATGATTATCGAGAGTTTGAACAGCGTCTAGAAGAGACTTTTCAAATAGTTTGGCAAGAAAGACAACCCATCACCAGCTTTGGCAATCAAGCTGTCACACTGAATTTAACTGACAACAAACAAGTAGAAGTAACTTTTGCCGAGGACTTATGGGTTGATGGTAATACCAAAAATGAAGCTAACTTAACAACATTTACCGTTAACCATGCCATTCCTAAGAAAGATGTCACCCGGTTAGCTGTAGCAGAGTTTGCCGAAGCTGGACAAAACCTCAACTTAAAAATAGTTGATTTGGCAGCCAAATCTGATGCGATTAATACTCAGTTTCGCATCAAATTCTTAGCAAAGGATAACTTGTACGGTTCTTCTAGCTATAAAACTGAATATGAAGGAGATATTCCCAACGAACTTGTGACTCGTGACTACAACCGTTTTACTCTAGCCTTGGGTAAACTCAAAATTCCTGACGAAGCTTTACGCCCTGGTGTCAACGTTGATATTGAAGTCGTAGCAACTCGTTCTTTAGGAATACGTTCTGCCAAGCAAACTATTAGCTGGCAGGGTGCAATCCGCAAGCCCAGATAAAATTTAGGAAGATTTTTTCCCATCTGAAACCATTTGTGACAGAATATAAGCTGCGAAATCTAATAACTGATCCAGCAAAAAGCCAATGATACCAATATAGAGAATCACCTGGATTATATAATCAGCATTCCCCGCTTTATAAGCTTCCCAGAGGGTAAAGCCAAGTCCCTTTGGACCTGTTAACATCTCTATAGAAATAACTATAAACCAGGCTACCCAAATACTAACTTTCAAGGCATGAAATATATGGAAGATAGCTACTCGAAAATTATTATTCTGCCTATGAAAATGTCGCATACCGATTGCGGTATTAATAATCATCGTCCAGAGAGTTCCGACAAAAACTACTGAAGTAGCAGCCGATTCGCTCTCTTGAAAGACTATTAAAGCAATAGGTAGCAAAGCTATAGGAGGGATACTATGTGGTATCTGAAATATCAGCCGAAATAGCTGATAAATCATGCTATTCATCCCTACTAGATATCCGATAAAACTACCCAAAACGGCAGCTGGAATATAACCCACAAATAACCGTTGTAGGCTAGCTAAAATGTCTAAAAACATATATTATCTCTGCCTCAGTTCTCATGGAAAAAATTTAGAAAACACTGCGGCAACAACACCAAATAGTAGAGAGAAAAATGTGCTAAATTACACGTTATCGTTGAAAAGTCCAAGATTTTTATATCTTCCCGTCGTTGACGATTAATCAAAATCACTTAAGTATTATTACGATGTGCGAGTAGTAATACAAAGAAGAGGTAAAACTTGACTTTAGTAAACTTTATCAGAAAAATAAATCCTGATTAGTAAATTAAATACAATTTCCAGATTTAACTTATTTGTGAAATCTTACCAAATCTAGCTTGGTAAGACTTCAGATTTTGCCCCTTGTCGTTGGGATAAATCTTAGAGGATGTTTGAAAAGTCCTTGGTGATGTATCAAATACTTTTAGATCCCCCTAAATCCCCCTTAAAAAGGGGGACTTTGATTCCGTCCCCCCCTTTTTAAGGGGGATCGATAAGTGCCTAATATCACAGCCGACCACTTTTCAAACAACCTCTTAGATGTAATCGTTAACAAGATGAATATATAAAACTTTTAATATTAAATAAGTAGCAAAATTTGTTATTAGCAATACAGAATTATTAGAAAATATTTTACAGTTATCTGACAGATATCAGCGCTTCTTTTTTTATTCAAAAATGAGAGGAGCAGGGATAAACCAAGTACATAAATAAATTAGGACTATTACACAACAACTTAAAGGGGCTAATCCTAAATATTAGAGCCTATTTATAAAGTAAATAAAAAGTTAGGGTGTGTTACAGCTAGTACAACATGGTGGAAATAAACAGACCATTCCAAATAAACGAAACGCTTACGCTGCATTAATTTTGGATTTTGAATTCCGCCTTGCGGTACTAGCCATTAGGTAACACTGTAATAACATCCATCTTTGGGATACTCTTTCTTTAGATTAAGTATTAACTCTCTAGAGATAGAGCCGGTTGCCGATCTCAGAGGTTATTCTAATGATTACCAACAGTTGGGTAGCAAATAAAACTCAATATTTATCAGCAACATATATCTTTCAACTCATTAAAACCTCTTGTTTTTACAAAGTTTTAGTTTCTAAATATCATATTCAGGAGTGAAATCAACAGCTATGTCTATTCCAAACGAACGCGAAATCAAAAACAGTGAAGTCAAGCAAGAATCTTACACTGACACTAATGGTAATACTCAGACCAATCTGACACGAAGCAGTGAAACGGTTAACAAGAGCACAACTAATCCCAATTCTTACCAAAACGGTTATGTAGAAGGTCGGAATAGTGAGCGTACATACCAGCAAGCCGATTTAGCCGAGCGTGACGAGAAGAATGCTAGTGGTGGTTTGTTGTTGGGTATTATCGTTACTTCTCTGCTTGGTTTGATTATAGGTGGGGTCTGGTACTTCAACCAGAGTAATAAGGCAGCAGTTGACAATACTGTACCGGTTTTGGTTCCTGTACCGAGTAATAGCAGCAGTCCAACCCCTAGCGCCTCTGCATCTCCTCAACCACAAACGACAATAATCGAAAGAACTAGGGAAGTACCTGTACCTGTACGTGTACCTGTAGCTGTACCTGTACCTGTACCACAACAGCAGGTTGTACCGCCTGCACCTCGCCAACCAAATATTAATATTACTATTCCACCCCAGCAGCCTGCGGCAGAAAAAGCGCCTTCTGTAACCCAGCCAACCCCTAAAGCGACACAAAGTCCAACAAGTAATACTTCTACTTTGCAAAATGAGGGCAGTACTTCTACTAATACTGTAACCCCAAGTACGAAAAATGATGCCTCTAAAACTACTCCACCTCAAGGAGCAGACCAGTCAAATAGTACATCTAATGGTGGTTCTTCTACCACAAGTGATACTACTAAAAGCGGTTCTGGTCAATAAAAGCTTTTGAATTTTGCTCCCACTTGATAATGCTTGCATTTGTGCCAACGTATAATTAAGTGGGGCAATTTCTGAAAAAGATTTGTGAATTGTTGCAACAAATTAATAGTATTTAGGACTAGCCCTTTCAAGGTAACTTGTACAATTTCTTTTTTATCTCTGCACCCTCTGCGTCTCTACGGTCAAAAAATTTTTATTGAACTATAGAGGCACAGATAACCGGGTTTAAGAGGTTACAGAAGAATTTATCGAGTAAGATTTTTACCTACCTTGAAAGGGCTAGTGCTATAAATAAATATGCCTGTACGATTATTTCCCTAGATTGCGCTTCATTTGTTCTAACTCATCTTGAGTTTCCCAGCTACGGAACTGCTCTTCTAAGTCATCAAAACCACTAGAAGAACTACTAGTTTTATTTGACCAACCACTGGTTTCAAAACGCTGCTGAGTTTGCGCGTTGTCGCGGGCTGTCTGTGCTTCGGCGGCTTTGGCTTGCACCTCCTGTCGGCGTTGCTGAATTTTGTGCAGTAGTTCTTGAGATTGGTTAATGCGTTCTTTCAGCCCTTGCATGTGTCCCCAACGCTGATTCCCTTCGCGCAATAGGGCTGCTTCTCGCTCACCCGCAGCACTTGCCAAGTCTTCTCTATTAGCATTTTTGGCTTTTTGAACGCGGATATGCCAACGCTGAATTTCTTGAGCGGTGCAGAGAATTTCTTCTTGCGATCGCTTCTCTTGTAATTGTAAATCTGCGATCAGCTTTAACGTGTCTTCTTCTTGCTCACGCAGCTGTTCTAGCAGCGCCTCTAACTCCAAATGTGGATTGTTACGCAAGAATTCTTCTAAACGGTTTTCTAAAAACCGACTCAAATCATCAAATAAGCCCACTGCTAGAACTCCAGAGATCGGGTGCGTGACTATTTTATTGTAGTAGTCCGGTGGACTTTCGGGTGTTAGTTATATTTCAAAGTTGGGAAGAATGTATTTGGTGAAACTACGCAAACAACGCTGACTTATAAAATAAGGCTTTAATAAGTATGAGTTCAGATTTTCAACCGCCACCTAAGAACTTGTCCATGCTAGCTACTGTAGGAGGAGTAGTTACGGCTGTAATAGCGATCGCAATTTTGAATGTTTGGTCTAAGCAACTTTCTAAGGCTTCGATAGAAAAACCTGAAGTCTCAACATCCGAAACCGCTTCACGCCAGTTGGTACAACCAAAGAAACCCGAAAGCGCTGTCTCTGGTGCTAAAGCAACCGAAATAGTTGCTAGCCTTGATGCTAAATCTGTAGTTTTGCCAGGTCAATCCATTCCTAAGAACCAACTAACAGTAGCGATAATTCCATATGTTGCTCCGGGAGTGGGAAAACTGACTTCAGAGGAAACGAAAACTGCACGTATTGCTTGGTCATACTTCCAGCGCAACTGGAATGATGAAACTGGCTTGGTCAATTCCGTTGATGGCTTTGCCTCTGTCAGTATGTGGGATCAGACAGGCGCGATCGCAGCTTTGGTCAGTGCCAGAGAACTCAAGATCGTGCCTGCGGCTGAATTTGAAGCCAAAATGAGCAAAATGTTGAAAACACTGGCATCAATGCCTTTATACAAAGGTGAACTACCCAACAAGGTTTACAATGCCAAAACTCTTGTACCCGTTAATTATGGTCAACTAGAAAAACGCCAAGAAATTGGTTGGTCGGCCATCGATTTAGGAAGGATGGCAATCTGGTTGAAGATTGTCGGGGCAAAGTATCCAGAAATGCGACTAGAAACAGAAGCAGTTTGGAAAAATTGGCAAGTCAAGCGTCTTACCAAAAATGGGCAAATGTACGGTACTGCCGTTATTAAAGGTAAAGAACAATATAACCAAGAAGGGCGCTTGGGCTATGAGAATTATGCTGCTTATGGTTTAAAGCTTTGGGGCTTGAATGTTACACAAGCATTGGATTATCAGTCCAATGCTGCCTTTGTCGATCTTTACGGACAGGGAATTCCTTACGATCGCCGCGACTTTAAAAACTCTGGAGCTAATAACTATGTTCTCAGCGAACCCTACATTTTAGATGGCATCGAAACTGGATTTCAAGCTTTGCCAAAAGCTTATGCCGATCGGATTTTAGCTGCTCAAGAAGGGCGTTATGAAGCCACACAACAATTAACCGCAGTTACCGAAGACAACTTAGATCGTCCGCCATACTTTGTTTACAGCAGCTTGTTTGTGAACGGGGAACCTTGGGCAACAATCACAGATACCCAACAAAAACACAACAATTTGCGATTTCTCAGTGCCAAAGCTGCGATCGGTTGGCATGTACTTTACAACACTACTTACACAAGCCAGTTATTTAATTTTGTCCAAGCTAACCTTAACTCTAAAGATGGTTGGTACAACGGCTTTTATGAATCCCTGCGTCAGCCGAATAAAACTCTCACTGCTAACAATAATGGTGTGATTTTAGAAAGCTTACTGTATAAACAGGTCGGACAACCACTTACCGTTTGGGCAGGGGTTAAAAGTCAGAAGTTAACCCAGAGGGCTATTAGAACACCGTAAGCTACAGATGAGATTATAAGACCATGAAAAAGCTGACCTTGCATAGAAGTATAAATTATTCATGGTTTCGTCACAGTTTTGTAATGCCTCTGTCAATATGCCGTGCGATAGTAAAGCTCTGGGTTAAAAAATAGACTAGCCCCATAGCAAATCCACACACCAGAATCGAGCGAAAAGAATCGCTATCAGATACAAGTCCTCATAGCATGAATCTTCAAATCAAAATTGCAAAATTATAGTTTAGAAGGAACAAAAAGATGAATTGGAAACTGCTTGCTTTGATCCCTGTTTTGACTTTAGCTACTGCTGTACCTGCTTACTCTTTAACTAATAATAAAAGCCACAATCGGATTGCTGCGACTCAAGTGGCACAAAATCCTCAGCAAGGCAATATGATGAAAAAGCCTAATGCTATGCACAAGTCTAATGGTATGGTAAACCATAGTAGAGCTATGGCAAACCATAGTACCGCACTCACAGTAGGTAGCAGGGGAGAAGCAGTCAAAACTGCTCAGAATGCTTTAAAACAACAAGGATTCTATACTGCAAATGTGAATGGTGTCTTTGATAATAAGACACGTTCAGCAGTGATCAAATTTCAGAAGTCTAAAGGATTAAGAGCAGACGGCATACTTGGACACCGGACTTTGGCTGCTCTCAAATAAGATGATTTACTTAACTTGTTTACTAGAGTTAAGTAAAACTACTAAACAACGCCAACTTTGATACAGGTCATAAAAGAACGATCAAAAACTCCACCCACTTGCGGGATGGAGTTTTTGGGCATGGAGCATATTAAATCAACCTTTTTTATCTGGATATTGTCTACGACTATCTCGTAGGCATTTTAATATTTTTATAACTTATGCAAAACTACATATATAGGAATCCGGTTTGATATTATGAAAATATACGTAGGATGTGTTAGCGACAGCGTAACGCATCAAACCCGTGATAATATGGAAAACTCCATATAATATAGGAATCCGGTTTGATTGCTGAAAAAATATGTAGGGTGTGTTGGCGATAGCGTAACGCACCTAACCATAGATCGTGGTGCGTTACGAACTCCGTTCTAACACACCCTACAATAGATAATTTTGTTCAAAAATCAAATAGTAATCCTATTAGTAGGGGTAATTCATGAATTGTCCCTACCAGAAAATCTTGGATTAAAAATAAAAGCTTTTTACCTTATGAAAAAGTTCTTACTTTATTCTTGTAGACGAGCAATTACACAGTGCATAACTTTAATTTCATTAACGATTCGATCCAGTTCTGTGGATAAGGGAGTTTGTTCTCGAACGGCTTGTAATGTCGAAGTTAAAGTCTGGGAATTTCTTGCAATCTCTGATAATCGAGCGGTATGTAGCTGCTCAATTTGGTTGTGAATTACTTCGAGATAGCTATCCAGCGCTGGTAACGGTTGGGGTGACTGTCCTTGCCCAAGGGCATCTGCTAAGTTTTCCAAAATTTGGATAATGCTATCGGTAAGTAGCTTGAGTTCTGTAAATTGGTACTCGCCGCTAAATTCCCGCTTATGTTCTGCCAGAGTTGTAACTGAACTGAAAAAGCCACGAATATATGTTATCAGCGTCATTACAGGTTCAATTTCTCCCTGAATGTGACGCGGTTCGCTGAACAATCGTTGAGCAGCTGCGTTAGCGTTGACGTTTTCTAGTGCCGCTTGATGGCGTAGCATATTTATAGATGCATCCGGTTGTAGATGCAGATAATTAGCAATAACCTGTTGAAAGTAGGCAAGATTGGCTCGAATTGTCTTTTCCAGTTGTGCGGGAAGTTGTTGTCGTTCCCAACTGGGAAAAAGTAAATAGCTGCCAAGCAATGCTAAGACACCCCCAATTAAGCTATCGACGATCCGCAATACTCCAATTTCCCAGCCACCCTCACTAATTAAGTTGAGTAGTAAGATAATGGCAGGAGTTAGCAAAATAATAAATATGCTGTAACTTAACGATCGCACCGCCATCGCAACAAACACTAGTAACAAAAAACAAACCGCAATTGCTAATGTATTCTTAAGCAGTAAAATCAAACTAATACCTATAATTCCACCCAAAATAGTCCCAATAACTCTTTGTACTGTCGTCTCAGACGTTCCCCCAAAGTTTGGTTTGAGTGCAACTAAAGCCGTTAGCGTTATCCAGTAACCTCTAGGTAGTGGCAATATTGAGGCAAGTAATTCAGCGAAGGTGACGATCAGCGCGAGGCGCAACGCATGACGAAAGAGGACTGACTCAAAAGTGAAGTTCTGCCGCAATGTATCAATAATTGCAATAGGCTCTGACTGGGCTGGAGGAGAAATATCTCGCTGGGTAATACTGCTCTGTTTTCCCTGGATTAAATCTGTTACAACATCAGCATCAGTATGAACTTGCTGTGCTAACTTTGTCAGGCTGGCTGTAATCTTCCTAATGTTGACTACATCGGGATATTCATCTATCTGAAGATTTATCGTTTGATTGAAGACTTGAGCGCGGAGAACTTCCCATCGGTACTCTAGTGCTTCAACTGTCCGATCTAGATCCCCTAAATGAACTGAGTTTTTTCCTTTATATATCGCTTCTGATAACATTTGTAGAGCAATTGCCAACTGTTCTATCACTTGCTGAATTTCTTCCTGCAATCGATAAAATAGTTGATGTTCGGATGCGATCGCTAACAGTTCGCTCAGTGCCACAATCGAATTGACAAGTTGATTGACATCCTCAATTAACACGAGTAACTGATTTCCCCGCAGGGTAGCTCCTCTCTGCCTAGTCCAAATAGTTGTCCAGACACTACGAGCAGATGTCAAATCCTGGATGACGGTATCTTGAGCTTGTAAAAATTGCCGTGTCCACTCCTGACGCTCATCTGGGTTTACTCCTCTCTGGCTTGCCAAGTTTACAAATTGACTCAACGAGAGATAACAGTTAGCAACTATCTGCATTGCCGGCACATCGGGACGCACCGCCCATAACCCTAATAACAAAAAACTTGTCCACGCGCCACCAGCTAGACATAGGGCACAGTGCAGGATAAGAGTAGACCAATTAGAAAATGAAGCAAATTTAGCAAGGGAGATGACAAACATGATCGATGTAATCAAGCTGACAGATGCAGCCACATTCCCATAAAGACTTGCTAAACCTGCGATAAATATTACTAAGAAAGTTGTCGGGATAGCTAACCAGAGATTATTACTAACCAAACTGGCGATTAGGAACATTAGAGTTACCCCAATCGTAGCTGCTATCATAGCAGTCGCTCTCTGGCGATAGGCTCCGTCAACATTTACCATTCCAACAAACCAAGCAGCCATTGTAGCGATCGCACTTTCAGCCGCATGATTAGTCATGATGCCAATTCCAATGGGGACACCCAAGATGAAAAGGCTACGCAATCCTGATAAAATGGCGGGCTTACCTGGCTTGAGTTGAAACTGCTGCAACAACCAACTGAGAGGACGTTTATCTGTAGATTGCATTATTTAAGCTGGCGACTATAAACAAACCAGATCGCCTCCTACAGCATTTTAAACAAAATCACATCTATATTAACTTTCCCGTTCACTGGTGTATCAATGCAGAGAAACAAGGGGTAAAATCCCCTTGTTTTAAACCTGCCAAGGCAAGTATAAACGCGGTTTCTAACCGTCTATTTCACGTTAATTTAGAGGATGCCCCAAAAATGGAGTAAACCTTGACCAGAAAAAGCTTCAATCAAAATTGCAGATAGAAAACCAATCATTGCAAGCCGACCGTTCCAATTTTCACTCTGAGGAGTGAAGCCAAAACGCACTGCATTAGGATCTTCTGAAACAATAGGCGCAGAATTCTTAAAACCTGTCATCAGTAAAACTCCAAAGTTCAAATTTTGTAGCAGTTGTAACTGTCTGTAAAGTAATGTAACAGATGTTTGAAAAAATGCAACATTGAGTCAATAAAGAAAAGCTGAAAATAATACGATCCTAAAGACGCGATAAATCGCTGTCTCTACAATAATCAGTCCTTTGTAGAGACGGCGATTTATCGCGTCTCTTACCTTAACCGAACAGTATTACCCTAAATTGCTTCGCAGCTTGGCGATGTCACGATGCGGGGGAATACCAAATAGTTTTTTATATTCCCGGCTGAAATAAGATGCGTCATCGTAACCGACGCGAAAGCTGGCGCTCGCCACGTCCATGTTTTCGCCGAGCATCAGACGGCGTGCTTCCTGAAGCCGTATTTGTTTCTGGAACTGCAAAGGACTCATCGCCGTAACAGACTTGAAATGAGAGTGAAAGCCTGATACGCTCATGCCGAGTTCGCGGGCTGTATCTTCGATTTTCAACGGCCGATCGATGTTCTCGCGGATTTGCTTGACCACCCTGGAGATGCGCTGCGCGTCGCCTTCGGTAGCGATCAACTGACCCAGCCGTGCGCTCTGTTTTCCCTTTAAAAGCCGGTAGACGATCTCGCGGATGATGAGCGGCGCGAGAAACTTCATTTCGTCCGGCGTGTCAAATAGTTTCACCAATTTGACGACTGCATCGAGTAAATCGGCATCAACTGGGCTGACATCCATCGCCTTGACTCCGGCATCGCTTTTTTTTGTTTCGATGCCGGATTCAATCATCACCGCAGCAACAAGTGCCGGATCGAGGTCTATCCGAAGATTCAAATAAGGTTTTTCCTCGGATGCTTCGACGACATTACTCATAATCGGCAAATCAAGCGTCGAGATTAAGTAATGACCGGAATCATAGTGAAATAATTCACCGTTCAAAAGCACATCCTTGCTGCCCTGCGCGATGACGCAGAAGGCGGGCTTTAATACGGATATCTGGCTCTCGGTCGGTTTCGAAGATTGATATATGAAAATGCCCGGAAACACTTCCAAAAGGCTGTTTTGGAGAGCGAGACGAATCATTCTTTCGATCAAATCCTCCCGATTGATCTGCATCTTCCGCTTTTCAAATTCGGCTTCTTTTTGGTTCATAAATTCATCTTAAATGCTTTGTTTCTCTTCAGCACGTGACGCGGCGGATTTTTGGAGAATTGTCCGGTTTTTTTCGATGAACGTCCTTACACTATCCGTTTTCACGCCCGTACAATTGAACTCATACAGCAAACGATAGAAACGCTGCTGATAAAAAGCAGATTAATATTTGGAGAAATTTAAGATTAATAGAGCAATAATTTCAATCTATAAATCTGATAATGAAAAGGAGAAAAATTATATGAAACATATATTAATTCTAGGGATGATGACTCTTATGATAAGCGGGCATTCTTACACACAAGCAGAACAAAAAGAACAATCAAAAGCAACAAAAGAAATGGAACAAATAACACCACAAGGATATACAACTTTTAAGGTAAGCGACAACGTTACGATGTATAAGGTTACTTTTAAAAACCAATACAAAATGAATGTTGCGGGACATCTATTTATTCCCAAGAATTTAGATCAAAGTAAAAAACATTCGGCGATCGTTGTTGGGCATCCTATGGGAGCAGTAAAAGAACAAAGTGCCAACGTGTATGCTGCAAATATGGCTGAACGAGGGTTTGTGACTTTATCTCTTGACTTGTCTTTCTGGGGTGAAAGTGAGGGCGAACCACGCAACGCTGTTGCGCCTGATATTTATTCTGAAGATTTCAGTGCAGCAGTTGATTTTCTTGGGACGCGTCCATTTGTTGACAGAAACCGAATCGGAATAATTGGAATTTGTGGTAGCGGCAGCTTTGTGATCAGTGCCGCTAAAATTGATCCGCGAATGAAAGCGATCGCAACTGTCAGCATGTACGATATGGGAGCAGCCAACCGAAATGCACTTAACCATTCGCTGACCCTTGAGCAGAGAAAGAAAATCCAGTCGGAGGCTGCAAAGCAACGTTATGTAGAGTTTACCAATGGTGAAACCAAATACACGGGTGGAACTGTACATAAGTTAGATGAAAACACACACCCTATCCAGCGTGAGTTTTATGATTTCTACCGTACACCGAGAGGTGAATACACGCCTAAAGGAGGATCGCCGGAACTCACAACGCACCCGACGCTAAGTAGTAACGTTAAGTTTATGAATTTTTATCCGTTTAATGATATAGAAACGATTTCCCCTCGTCCTATGCTTTTCATCACGGGCGATAAAGCTCACTCAAGAGAGTTTAGTGAGGATGCCTACAAACGTGCAGCCGAACCCAAAGAATTGTATATCATTCCGAAAGCAGGACACGTTGATTTATATGACAGAGTTGAGTTAATTCCCTTTGATAAACTCACGTCATTTTTTACCGAACATTTAAAGTAACGTGAGTTTGGCATAAGAACCGAATAATTATTGAAGAAACTGTCGTTTGAGATACAACGACGGTTTCTTTTCAAGTAATTTCAACGCTCATATAATTCCTTTCCCTGTTTATATGCAACATCAGCCGCAGCCTGAGTTGCAGTATTTGTCTGCGTCATTACTGCCTAGCAGTTGCCAGATTTGATTCTGAAAATAGCAAAATGCTGGTAAAAATAATAATAGTGCGACCTGTTACAAATGGTAAAAATTGCCATTGTCTTGAGTCACATATCTTAAATTTAGTCATGTATATCTGCGGTTTTGGTAGGTCATCAGATTTAAAATTCCCAAAATAAACCGCAAAACCGTAGGTTCACTCATTGTATATAACTTGAGTTGATTCAGTCTGGCGATCGCAGTAATGGTGAGTTAAACTGCGTTTGATCAGGGAAAATTGCATCAGATTATACTTAAGTAGTACTTGAAATTTATGTCAGTATCCATTCACGCCACAGAAAAAGCACTATTCAAGGTTTTTAGTAACGACTTTGCCTTTTCCATACCGGCTTATCAGCGTCCTTATGCGTGGACGAAAGACCAAGCAGGTGAGTTGTTAAATGATTTATTGTCTTTTTTAGGGGATGATTCAGAAGCTATAGCCGATACTAACTCTTATTTTTTGGGGAGTATAGTTTTGATTAAAGGTGAAGATGATCCTAAAGCCGATGTAGTTGATGGACAGCAGCGTTTGACAACTCTCACAATTCTTCTAGCTGTTTTACGAAGTTTACTGAGTGAAAAAAATGCATCAAAAATGACAAAATATATTTATCAGGAAGGCGACAAGATCGAAGGAACATCTGATTGTTATCGCCTGAAATTACGAGAACGAGATGAAGATTTCTTTCGTCAATACATACAATGTGAAACTGGATTAGACAATGTTTTAAAACTTGATGCTTCGCAGTTAACTGATAGCCAAAGAAATATTCAAGAAAACGCTAGTTATTTTTATGGAGAATTACGTAAACTTTCTGAGCAGGAGCGAGAGCGGTTTTCTCATTATTTAATGACACGGTGCTTCTTAGTACTTGTTTCTACGCCCGATATTGACTCAGCTTATCGCATATTTTCTATATTAAATGCGCGTGGTCTAGACCTCTCGCTCAGTGATTTTCTTAAATCAGAGATTATTGGAGGAATCCTTTCGTCTGAACAGGAGAAATACACAAGAATTTGGGAAAATGAAGAAGAAAATTTAGGTCGAGAGACGTTTCAAGAACTATTTGCCCATATCCGCATGATTGAGCGTAAGGCAAAACTCAGTGAAACTGCCCTAAATGAATTTCGCAAATATATACTTCCTAAGAGAGATCCCCAAAAATTTATTAATGAGATAATAAAGCCCTATTCTGATGCTTTAGAGATTATCAAAACAGCAAATTACTATACCGATAATAATGCAAAAAAGAATATTAATTATTTGTTTAAATGGTTGAATAAAATAGACAACATTGATTGGATTCCAGCAGCAATACTCTATTTCTCTAAAAATAGACACACCCCTGATAAATTAAAGAGTTTTTTGATTGATCTAGAGAGGTTAGCCGCAGGTTTAATGATTTTACGGGCAGATATAAATGAGCGTATCCGAAGATATGCAAAACTTCTTACTGCTATTGAAAAAGATGTTAATTTATACTCATTTGACTCGCCCTTACAATTAACACCTGACGAAATAAATAGAATCATTATAACCATTGACGGAGATTTATATCCAATCAAGCGAATTAGACAATATGTTCTTCTACGCCTTGACTCTGCACTTTCAGAAGCAGAAGGGACTTATGATTATCCAGTTATTACGGTTGAGCATGTCCTTCCTCAAAATCCAAGCCAAGGAAGTACATGGCTTAAGTGGTTTCCTAATGATGAAGAGCGTCTTCAGTATGTGCATAGAATAGGTAATTTAGTACTGCTTTCTCGAAAGAAGAATGCAGAGGCGCAAAACTACGACTTTGATAAAAAGAAAAAAAAGTATTTTGTTAGCAATACAAATATTGTGCCTTTTGTATTGACAACCCAAGTTTTACAACAATCTGAATGGACTCCAGCAGTTATTGAACAGCGACAAAAGGATTGTTTGGAAAGCCTGAGAAAAATATGGCGGCTGTAAGTGCGATCGCTGGACAGGTGCTGAATTTGAAGTTATTTTAAGCTTACTACCTGTCCCTTTCCTTATCCCGAACGTTATTATACACTGTATAATAGGGTTTTCAAATTATTTTTTAAGAGTTGAACAAGGCTATATGAAACTAGTTAAAAAATTTTTAGCAGTATGTTTTCTATTATTTGGCATTCCATTGTCTGCGGTGATAATTCTAGAACTTCTTAGTCCCAAAACTCCCGCTAAAGAAAAGGAAAATTATGTGACTGCCTTAACTATTTTTACTATTCCTTCAACCATTGTAGGAGGCTGGTTGAGTTGGTCTTTAGTGCAGCAGAATCGAAAGGAAAAAGCATTACTTATAGAATCAGAACAAAAGCGTCTTCAGTTAGCGTTATTAGAATTGATTGAGCAAAATAGTGGCAGAGTAACGGTATTGCAACTGGCGAAAAATGCTGAAATATCAACCCAGTTAGCTAAACAATATTTAGATGATAAAGCCAAGGAACTTAATGCTGCTTTTGAAGTCAATGAAGAGGGAAATGTTTTGTATCATTTCTCTTGAAACCCTATTAGGGACTTAACTTAACCTGAGTTCGGGTTAAGATATTGTATTTTTGTAACTCCCAATATTCCTTAAATGCTAGACAGGAATGTTTAGTATTGTATCCGCTACAGTTACCAAAACTGCAACAGTCATGAGATCCGAGGCTGTTCAAGACTATTCTGGGTAAGTGGAAACTTCAAATGTTAGCAACCCCGTCTGAAGAGACAGGGCTTCCACACATACCAAAAGGTTTTGAACTGATACACAAATTTAGTGTGAGGATTTAGCCATGTCTTACCCGATTCCGTCCAAAATGTGGCAACGAGTCAGTATTGTAACACTGTTATTATTAATACCGTCAGTAGGAATTGCTGTTTTACGTCAGTCTGCTACAGTTGCGGTTCCAGGCAATCAGACTCTTCTCAGTTCTACTCCAACAACCTCCATTTTACCCAATCACCCTGACTACAAAGCACTCCAGGCATTGGTACAAAAGTATAGTTGTGTCGTCTCCGTTCAAAACTTTGGTACTGTTCCGATAACCCGGACTGAGTTTGCCACAGTCTTGAATGCCTGTATGAATCGGAGCAATGAGCTAATAGCGACTGACCCCAAGATAGTGACCGAAGCGGATATGAAAACTCTGCAACGGTTGCAGTCCGAATTCGCACCAGAGTTAGCAACCCTAAGAAGTCAGATAGATGAATTGCAAGATTCTACTCCGACTCAGGCTCCCAGAGAACGTACTCAAGCCGAGTCTACCCGAAAGACTCAACCCTTACCTACGGCTCCATCCCTTAGTATTCCGTCTGGTTCATCTGTGCAGAATCAAGTTGTTGACCGTGCATATACCCCTAAAATCCGACAAGCTGGTGGAACTAGTGGAAGGATTGCCCCTGAGCCACAAACCGATCGCAGATTCAATACGGAGAACTACAACCCGATTGAGGATAATCCCTTCCATCGCGTTGGTAATGACCCTCTTTCCACCTTTTCCATTGATGTAGATACAGCATCCTACAGCAACATGCGACGATTTATTACTCAAGGGCAATTACCACCCAAGGATGCAGTGCGAATTGAAGAACTTATTAACTATTTTACCTATAATTATCCCCAACCAAAAGGTCAACGCCCTTTTTCTGTCACCACTGAAGTTGCTGCTGCTCCCTGGAATCCTCAACACAAGCTGGTACAGGTGGGTTTGCAAGGTAAACGCCTAGAGAGTGAAACCTTACCACCCAGTAATCTAGTATTTCTGATTGATGTCTCCGGTTCTATGAATGACCCCAACAAATTGCCGTTGGTGCAACAGTCACTGAAATTGCTGGTAAATAAACTGCGTCCTGAAGATCGGGTAAGTTTAGTAGTCTATGCTGGGAATGCTGGAGTGGTGTTACCTGCTACACCTGGTAGTCAGAAATCCAAAATTCTGGCAGCGATTGACCGCTTGGAGGCTGGAGGCTCAACTGCTGGGGGTCAGGGCATTGAACTAGCTTACAAGATAGCTAAACAAAACTTCCTCAAGTCTGGTAATAATAGAGTAATTTTAGCTACCGATGGAGATTTTAATGTCGGGGTTTCCAGCGATGGCGAACTGACGCGATTAATTGAACAGAAGCGAGAACAGGGAATTTTCCTGACGGTGTTGGGATTTGGCACTGGTAATTATAAGGACGGGAAAATGGAACAGTTGGCTGATAAGGGTAACGGCAATTACGCTTACATCGATACCCTATTGGAAGCCAAAAAGGTTTTAGTTAACGATTTGAGGGGAACTCTATTTACCATTGCCAAAGATGTGAAAATTCAGGTGGAGTTTAATCCGGCGAAAGTTCAGGCATATCGCTTGATTGGCTACGAAAACCGCCTGCTGCAAAACCAGGATTTCAATGACGATAAGAAAGATGCAGGAGATATTGGGGCTGGTCATTCTGTGACAGCGCTTTATGAAATAATTCCTACTGGGACGAAGAGTGATGTGAAACTACCGGAGGTAGACCCGTTGCGGTATCAGCGTTCTGGTGAAACTGCGCTTGATGCTGCTGGCAATGAGTTGATGCAGGTGAAACTACGCTATAAATTGCCCCAGGATAGCACCAGTCAATTAATTACCCAAACCATTCAAGATGATGATTTGAGAAGCGACCAGATACCCTCTACAAACCTGAGATTTGCTGCTGCGGTGGCTACTTTTGGGATGGTGCTGCGTGACTCTGAGTATAAGGGGAATGCTAACTATGATTTGGTGATGAAATTGGCTACTCAGGCGAAGGGAGAAGACCAAGAGGGCTATCGGGATGAGTTTATTCGCTTGGTGGAACAATCTAGGGGGTTGATTACGAGGAAATAATTTTAAAGAGCGATCGCCAACAGTATACCGCAGGCGATCGCTTAAAGGAGCTATTACGGTTGAATTCGAAGTGTTAACACCACCGTACTAGTGAGAGTCTGGGAGGGTAGCCAAGTTAAAAGCGATCGCTTAACTAATTCAATCACAGTCTGTTCCTTCAAGGATGAAGCCTGTTCATCCAGCAGCAACTGTCTCACCCGTCCCTGGTTCAGTTGGAATTCAAACACCAAATCACCACCGAAACCTCTAGGGAGTTGAATTGCTTGCAAGTATTGAGTCAGCAGAGAAATCATCTGCTGATTCAATCCCGTCACGCTCACAACCTGTAAATGAGGGACAGAGGATTCTTTTTTCCGTAAGGCTTTTAAATCTTCCAATTGTGGCATTGAGCTTTCGGAAACTGATAACAGGCTATCAAGATTACTAAAATCATCAGCATATCCAAGTTCAATTTCTGACAATGACTCCATCTCTTCAAACCGTTGCATTGGTTTTGCTGGCGCAGACATTGGGGATGGTGGTGGTAATACAGACATTGGAGATGGTGCAGATTGTTTCTTTGATTCCTGGCGACTCCTTGCCATTCCACCCCTAGGAGCCGCACCAAAAGAAACGTTACTAAAAATACCCTCATGGCTGATAGCTTCAGGTATTTCCACAGGTACTTGCACAGATATAAAATCCTGGTTGGGATTGACTCTGATATCATCACTGACGGCAACAAAAGCGGTATATTGCGATAACAGTTGATAAGTCAGAGCCGTATCTGTCACCGCTTCTACACCTCCCTTTGTGTCGCCACTAACCATTTGATTCATTAAATCCTTGATGCGGGAACGTCCCCAAATTTGAGCAATCGCAGGATTACCTGTTTGGGGAAAATCCAGATGAAAACTCTGCTGATAACGCCTACCACCCGCAGCAATGCCAGTAACGTGCAACTTTCCAGAATGCGCGTCTGGTTTGCGTCCAAATAGCACTAACGGCTGCTCTGCAAATAAATCTGGTGGTGTCGAGGGATACATGATTGGAGATTCACCATCACCTTCCCATTGCAATTGAATATTGGCGAGGACTGGATTATTGATTTGGCGGAAGAATTTTTCTACCACTTCATCTACAGGTTCATCGTGGCGAATAATCCGAGCAATACCCCGTCCTAATTCTGCAATCCGATTGAGTAAGAACCGATTCACCGAACTACCTGCACCAAAGCTATGGAGGCGGGTTCCTGGCTGGAGACGCTGTTTAACTTCTGCTAAAATTTGGTTTTCGTTGCCGATATAGCCATCAGTTAGCAAAACAATATTTCGTAAGCGTCCCGGATTTGTGGCTTTTAAATTTAAGACGGTGCGAATACCACCTAACATCTCTGTTCCGCCACCAGCATTTAACCGATTGATATAGTTGATTGCTAATAAACGATTTTGGGAAGTATTAGGAAGAGGAACGGGTGAAAGTTGCTGTGTGGTATCGGAAAAATCAATAATGCTAAAGGTGTCATCGGGATTGAGTTCATTGATAAAACGACGCATCAATTCCTGACATTGCATCAGTGGTTCGCCACTTTGAGAACCGGAGGAGTCGATGAGAAACACCATATCTTTGGCGACAATCTCATCAGGACGATATTCAAAGGCGGGAATCAGGTATAGTGCAAAGTGTCCACCCCGTTCATCGGCTTGAGTCAGCGTAGTTGTTTGGATGTTATTACTGCTAACTTGGTAGCGTAAAATTAGGTCTTTGTTGGGTATTGTGTCTCCACCACCTAACTTGGCATTCACTAACTGTCCTTCACGGATGATTTGGATTTGGTGAGAGGGTGAATTAATATCTTGAATTTCAACGCCAGCATTAATTTCTATAGTGACATTAATATCATGACGCGATCGCATTCCTCCTGGCAAAATGGGAGCGTTTAAACGGGAAGCATCTGGAACTAAATCGGTATCTTGATTTAAAGTCATGGGTGCAATGGCTGAACCACCCCCGACAGCATTTTCTTCGATGGTGATTCCGGGAATGTAACGGGGGCCAACAACCATTGGGAAAACAAATTCATAATTTCCCCCCTCAAATTTTAGGCTGTCGCTGTAGCGAATAATCACATCGATTTGTTCGCCTGGTTTGATGTTTGCCAGAGATTGGGTGAAGATATTGTCTCGTTCTTGTTCGAGAAGTCCGGCTGTCTGTCCTTGTTTTCTGGCTTGTTCGTAGATGGCTAAAGCTTCTTGACGTTTTTTGATGCTGCCTTGAATTGTGCGATCGCCTATACGAATCAGCATATCATCAACGGCGGCTTCATCGGGTAAGGGGAAGATATAAAGGGCTTCTAGGGTTGTGGTAAAGGGATTTTCAAAGCTTTGGGTAACTTCCACACGTGAGATGTTGCCGGCAATTTTGGCTTTTACTTCGGTGTGTTTGAGGGGAAAAGCAATCTGTTGGCTAGAGTTTTGCAGATATAAGCCACTGGTTTGTTGTTCTAGGGTTTGAGTCATAATATTTACCTGACGCTTTTGTTTGCTGTCTCTAGCGTAGGTGTGTTTTTCTGAGAGATATGCTCAGTTTTATGCTCACTTGATGCTCAGTAGTAGGTTCACTTGTAAATAATGATTTTCGGTAAAATTGCCAGTCTAGTTACTGTATACGTGTTTTATACTAATAAAAAGTAACCTAAATTACATTAACCATACCTTATAAATTTATAACAGTGAATAAGTCACAGGCTATTAAGCTACTTGAAGGTGAAGGATGGACAACAGCAGATGCTAAACGTGCATTAGAAAAAATTGACTTTAATATTAATCCTGACGAAATTACTATTCGTAGAGCTATTTCACATTTTGCTGGTTCTGAATTAATCAATCGTCAGCGTCTTCAAGCTGCTCAGAAAGGTTTGGTAACGAAGAAAACAAACGAGCTTGAGCGGAAAGAAAAAGAATATGCTGCGAAAATTGATCGGCTTATAAATTCTCAAAGAGAGGAAAAGGATAAACGCGAAGCTGAAATTCAAAACTTATACGGCAAAAGTAATCTTGTAGAAGATAGGCTCAAAGCTATAACCTCTCAAAATAAAGATTTGATAGTTGTAAATGAGCAACTAATGAAAGACAATAAAACCTTAAAAAATTTAATTGATGAAATCAGACTGAAATTAGCTATAAATACCAAGAAAATTATCCAGTATGAAGACAGCGAAATTCGGAAAGCAGTCATTCACTTATTTAAATCTACACTAGGTTAAAAAACAAGTCTATGACTGAGCATAAAACTAAAAAAACAATCTTCAATGGTATGAGCTACCGCGATACTCAACGTGTTAACTCAAAAAATAGAACCAAACTGAAGCAAGAAGATATACACTTGCTAAAAACAGAAGGTTACAAGAATGTTGGATGGAACAACGTTATCAGCCTCTATCATAAAATAAAGGATTTTTTAGATAAATATCAATTCGATGATTTGACACTTGAAGAATTATTTTTAGAAGCAGACCGAATTGGAAATAAATATCTTACTGCTCAAGAAACACAAGAAAGTAATCAGAGGTTAGCTAAAGAAGTGAATGAAATTGCAGAAGAGATCGATAAGCAGTTTCCTGATACAGAAATAGAATTTATTGATTTTAGTAATAAAACAAAAAAGACATATAGGAAGCAAAATAATCAAAAGTCATACAGAACTGTCAAATATTAGAGGAAAGTCCAATGAACCTTGAAGAAAAAGAACTAAATGAATTATTTAAAATTGCAGATAAAATTGGCAGCAAGCGTTATCATAAACTAACTCATCAAGATTTTGAAAATTATAGAAAATTCGATTACTGGCGATATGTTAATGGTGATTATGAGTGCGGTACAACACAAGAAAGTAAAACTTGGGTGAGAGATAATTCAGACTATTACTGTCCAATTTGTGGGGACAAGTATTCTGAAAAGGGTGGTAAAACAATAGATCATAAGCTTCCTAGATCCCAGTATCCCTGGTTATCAATGGAATTCAAGAATTTTTGGGTAATTTGTCTGATGTGTAACCAACAAAAGGGCGAGATGCATTGGTATGAGTATGAGCATTATATATTTGTTCGCTATCCTAATTTTTATATTGGTGTAAAAGTTGCACGTCCTAGTCACTTGCTTCAGTCTCTCAAAGAGTAAAAAACCTCGGCTGATTTCGTTGAATAAATAATTGCTACTTGTTATGTACCTGCGAAAAAGCATCAGCCAATCCAATATGGAATTTATGCTTTTTTTGTAGCTACAATTGGGTTATTATAATTATTTAAAATAATTTAGGAGTTTAAATATGAATGCTCACAAGATAGAAATTGTGTTAACTGAAGATGGAACTCTGACGCTACAGGGTTTACCTTTTCATGCAGGGAATGCTGTGGAAGTGATTATTCTGGAAGCAAAAACTCCAGATAACCAAGTATCCCTAGAATCTCAATCAGATACAAATCTTTATCCTTTGCACGATACACAGCCTTACCGTTATGAAAATCCATTTTAATAAAAATAAGAATACTATGCTAAAGCAAAATATTTGAAAAAATAAAATAAAATGAAATTAAATTATATTAAAGAAAAATTATTTGCCGCTCCAATATCGGATTTATACTTCTTTGTAGGTACAATTGGTTTATTAGAATTGTTTGAAACTCATTCCCAGATACCTTACTTATCTCATAAGTCGGAATCTAAACCATAGATGTATGTCAAACTCGCTGAAAGCATCAACAGCAGGACTAGCAATTGTAGACAAATCCCGTCAACGTTTAGGTTGGACAAAAACTAGCACGGCGCGTTGGTGGCAAGATGCCCATACCTCTAAAGCTACTTTACGCCGATTTTGGCAAGGCGATCGCATTCAGCGAGAAATCTTCATCGCTATCTGTCAAGCTGTTGGTATTGTCAACTGGGAAGCGATCGCAGAACTACCCAACGCAGACTTAGAATCTATTGCAGATATCACTACGCCTTACTTAGACTACAATGAAGCACCTGATATCGAAAGCTTCTATGGACGAAATCAGGAATTGGCGCAGTTAGAAGAATGGATAACTAGCCAAAACTGTAAATTAATCACCATTAACGGTATTGCTGGTATTGGCAAAACCACCCTAGCACTAGCTTTAGTAGACCGCATTCAGTCAAAATTTGATTGTTTAATTTGGAAGTCTCTGCAAACTTCCCCATCTCTCATTTCCCTGCTGAATAGCTTGCTAAACTCCTTTGAGCAAAGCGTTGTGCAGAATATTCAACAAGGTACGGCACAGCTTATACAGCAGTTACAAAAACGTCGCTGTCTGTTGGTATTGGATGGATTAGAGGCTATTTTCTCACAGTCAGAGAACCTCAGCTATAGTCAGTTTATCCAACAACTAAGTCGAGAACGGCATCAAAGTTGTATTCTGATTAGCAGCCGCGAACAGATAAACACTGGTGAAATTAATAGCAAAACATTTCGCTGTTTAAATCTCAAAGGATTGCAAAAAACAGAGGCTGTAGAATTATTACAATCAAGGGGATTGACAGGCAAAGAACTGGGGTTATCAGTTTTAATTCAACTTTATCGCGGTAATCCCTTGGCGCTGAAACTGGTAACACCATTGATTCAGTCTGTATTTGCTGGGAATGTTGCTGCTTTTTTGAGTCAGCATACTCTAATTGTAGGCGATCGCTTGCGTGTAATTCTCAAACAGCAATTTGAGCAACTTTCCGGCTTAGAGCAAGATATTCTCTACTGGTTGGCTATTTGGCAGGAACCTGTCTCATTCTCTCGATTGCAAACCCATTTGCTGATATCTGTCGATCCAGCGATGGTTTTAGAGGGCATTGTAGCGTTAGAAAGGCGATCGCTTTTAGAAAAATGGATCGGCAATTATGAAGCCTCATTTACATTGCAACCCCTGATAATGAAAGTGGTTACAGATGAATTGGTAGAACATACTGCTCAAGAGATTCATCGAGTTGTGCAGAGTCATGATATTCGTCATTTTCAAATATTGCGAACCCATTGGTTGCTACGACCGGGTACTGACGATATTGCAGGCGATCGCATTTTAACTCAACTTTGGAAAAAGCTCTGGCAGTTGTATGGTGCAACTCTTCCACAAATGCTTAATCAGATTCTGTTGTTATTAAAGGATCAATCTCCTTTGGCAATGGGTTACATCGGCGGTAATTTAGCCATCCTTTCAGGAATAGACTCGTTAGAGACTTCCAAAGAATAAATTTTCCGCAATGGCGGCTGTAAGTGCGATCGCTTGCGTGTGATTCTCAAACAGCAATTTGAGCCACTTGGGGTAACAGATGAATTAGTGAAACATACTGCTCAAGAGATTTATAGCGTTTCCCAGTCTGGTGAGATACAAGAACCCCACCCCCAACCCCCTCCCCGCAAGCGAGGAGGGGGCTATGATGTAACTCATGTGATTAAGAAACGCTATATCAAGTTGTGCAGAATAATGATATTCGCCATTTTCAGATAGAAATAGACAAACACTAATGATTTATCTATTTCTATCTGTGATTTTCTAGTGTCGATACCTGGGAATTAAACGATTAGGCTGGTTGTATTTCTGGATTACCATCTGTAACTACAAATGAAGCCTTTTTGCTAATGGTGCCAAATGGAGTTTCCACCTCTGACATCACAAGATAATCTGTCTTCCAGGTTGTGGGAGTCACAGCACAGCGAACATATCCCCGTCTATTGTTGTAAAATTTAACCTGTGGGTTCTCTGATATGTAATTGGGGATAGTGTCTGAGCCATTTCCTCCAGAGGTTATTGAGGTACAGACGAATTCACTGCCCACCGTAGCAGATTCTGGGTTATTAAAGTCAGCCTTTAAATTTATTGCCCAGTTGGAATGGACATCGCCTGATAATACTACTGGATTAGATGGTTTGCGCTGTTCTAAGAAACGCATGAGGCGATCGCGCGAAGCCACATAACCATCCCACTTATCCATACTATAGGTTGCGCCTGGCCCTTCAGTTCTGTCTATCTGAGCAACTATAACTTGTTGAGCTAAAACGTTCCACTTAGCCTGTGATTTATCTAAGCCATTATATAGCCAATCCTCCTGTGCTTTACCAGTAATGGTTCCATTCGGATCTTCTCCACAAGGACGTGCTTTAGTACCATCACCACATGGCTGATCGGTGCGATATTGGCGGGTATCTAAGACATGGAAGGTGGCTAAGTTACCAAAGGAGAGCCGACGGTAAAGTTGCATATCGGGGCCAACAGGACGCGAGAAGGGGCGCAGTGGCATGTGTTCGTAGTAAGCCTGATAAGCAACAGCCCGCCGTTGGAGGAAGATTGCCGGATCTCGATCTGGTTCAGTATCAATTTCTGAAATATCGTTGGCGTAGTTGTTTTCTACTTCGTGGTCATCCCAGGTAACAATCCAAGGAAATGCTGCATGGGCTGCTTGCAGATTGGTATCAGTTTTATAAAGGGCGTGACGATTGCGGTAATCTTCTAAAGTGAGAATTTCTGAACTATTGTGTTGTCTGGGACTAGTGGTTGAGACTCCGCCTTCATAGATGTAATCGCCAACATGCACTACTAAATCGAGGTCGTCCTGTGCTAGATATTTGTAGGCGGTAAAGAATCCCTGCTGATAGTTTTGGCAAGAAACAAGGGCAAAGTTCAATTTGTTCAAATAGCTATTTGCTAAAGGTGCTGTACGAGTGCGACCAATAGGGCTAGCATCTTGACCAACAAGAAAGCGATACCAGTACAAAGTATTAGATTGCAATCCTTCTACTACAACTCGCACTGAGTGAGCTAATTCTGGGGTTGCAAGTACTGTACCTCTAGAGACAATGCGCCTCATATCAGGATCGGTTGCTACTTCCCAGCGAATTGGTACATTCACAGGTGGCATTCCACCTCCCTCTAAGGGTTCGGGAGCGAGACGAGTCCAAATCACTACGCTGCTAGAATCGGGATCGCCCGATGCGACACCTAAAGTAAAAGGATAATTAGAAAATCTAGTTTTGGCGATCGCTGTTTGATGAGAAAATTGGTTAGCGATCGCTAAACCAGACAATGCTCCAGCACCGATAATTAAGTTGCGTCGTTTTATTCGACTATGCAGGAAGCGCTCAAAATTCCGATAATCTACCATTTTTCTCTCCTGAGTAACAGGTAAGTTAAAGCACAGCAACAGCTAACACAAAGAAGGCAAGGTAATCGTAGGCAAAATTAGTAATTAATTTCCTTACCACAATCAGGTTTTAATTCCTAACTTTTCTCTTGGTATCAATGTGTTAGATGTCATGTTTATACAGAAAAGTCTACTAAGAATAGATTAATTCTTGGCAAAGAAAGCGTTAATATCAACTTAACTAAGTTAGACTTCAACCTTTTTGATTGATGCTACTTTTCGCTTCATCATCAAGCCCAAACCACAAGCAAAGAGAGCGCCAACTAAAGGCGTAGATTCAGGTACTTGTCTATATGAAACACTACCTGAGATGGGTACAACATCTGAAGAAGTTCCAGAGAAAACTGTAAAATCTTCACCGACGATTTCGTAACTTAGAGAACTGCCAGAATTAGATTTATCGTTGAAGAGATAATCTAATGCAAAAGATGTTTGTCCTGTTAAAGATGTGGTTTGAAATACAACAGGGAAGTCTGGATAGTTGTTGTCATCTTGTTCTGTGTAGACGGTAGAATCACCGTCAAATTGGAAAGAGAGTGACTTAATCGTAGCTTCGGGGGTATAATCGTTACTCAAAGTTGAGTCATCAAAGCTAAAAAAGCCATTCCCCTTAGTTGCAGAACTATCAACTGTGAAAGCGTAATTAATAATTGCAGCAGATACAGATTGTGCATCTACAATAGCAAAACCTAAAGTTAGACTAGCAGCAGCAAGCGCTAATTTTGAACCTATTTTCATCTCAATTTCCCTCACAATAAACTTTTGTAAGCAATGCACACTCAAAGTTATAGAAATAGTTTGTGCCTAACTCCCTTATTTCCCCAACAAGGATTTATCCCTGATTAGAACAGTGATATAAATCAATGATTTCTCCATTTTTAATAAAGAGAAATAAGCCTCCAAATAATTGGATGCACCTTATATTAAAATCGTGAGTTTAAGCAGACTTTAATTAGAGGTAAAATAACATTAAATTAATGATGCCTCCGGCACGCCAAAGGCGAACGCGGCTATACAAACAAAACCTACTTCCGTGGGTTTCAAATTCTTAGAGTCCGCGCAGGCGGACTTCGTTTGTGTAGCCGCGATTTCTAATGGCCTGGTATATTTGCTCAATCTCTTATTCTTCTAACATTTTGAAGAATCGAGTAAAGTAATCTGGAAAGGTTTTCGCTGTACAGCCAGGATCTTTAATAACAATTCCTGGAACCTTCAAACCAGTGACAGCAAAAGCCATTGCCATGCGATGATCGTGATAGGTTTCAATCTCTGCCGGGGTAATAGGGCCAGGCTCAATTTTTAGTCTATCGGGAAATTCTTCAACCTGAACCCCTAGCCGACGTAACTCTGTTACAACTGCTCGAATTCGGTCGGTTTCCTTATATCGAATATGTTCCACATTACGAATAGTAATCGGTGAACTGGCAAAGGGCGCGATCGCAGCTAATGTTTGCACCAAATCTGATATATCATTCATATCAATGTCGATGCCTTGCAATTGCTTCGGCCCCGTCACTTCGGTGTAATCATCCGAATCTTTAATCTCACAACCCATCTGTTCTAAGACATTCAGCCAGAGAATATCACCCTGACAAGATTGTTTCGTCAAATGTTTGACGCGCACCCGTCCACCTGTAACGGCGGCGGCGGCAAAAAAGTAAGAAGCATTTGACGCATCGGGTTCTACTGTGTAATTTCTGCCTTGGTAACGTTGACCCGCTTTAATTTGAAATTGATTATCGCCGATTTGATTCACCTCAACGCCAAAATCTGCCATCAAACGGCAGGTCATCTTAACGTAAGATTGAGAAACTAACGTTCCTTCAACTTCAATACTCGTATCTTGTTGAGCGTAAGGCGCAATCATCAGCAATGCCGAAAGTTGCTGACTTGTTTGGTTCGCTTTCAAACTAAAATTTCCGCCAGCGAATCCTTGACTATAGACGGTATAGGGCATAAACCCAGAGTTTCCCTCAAAGTTAACGGTTGCTCCCCCCGTTTGCAGCACCGTCAACATGTCACCCATTGGTCGTTCTCGCATCCGGGGAACGCCATCTAGACGATATTCACCGTTACCCAGTGCTACCAGCGCCGAAATAAACCGTGCTGCTGTGCCTGCCAAACCCACAAATAAATCTGCCTGTTTAGCGGGAATGTCGCCTCCTCTTCCCGCCACTTGGATTACTGCCTGATGAGGATTCAAAGTAATGGGAATGCCCAATTGCTCTACGCATTTGACAAAATATTCGCTGTCTTCACTAAATAAGGCATTTTCTAAAATGGAGTCACCTTGTGCCAAAGCAGCCACAAGCAACGCCCGATTAGTAAGACTTTTAGAACCAGGAATTTCTACCGTGGCATCCACTGGCCGATTTAGAGCAGGAATTGCAATGGTATCCACGTTAAACCTCTACGTAGGCGGTTAGCTACAACTTTATATATTGCCATATTGTGACCAAAAGGGGCAAAGGAAGATGAGGGGAGCAGGGGGAAAGAGGTAATTTTTAATTGTCCCCCATGCTCAATTCCCAATTCCCCATACCCAATAGTTCTTGAGTGCAAAATCTAATTCTGCTTTTGGGAATACTTGATTTATTCACCTGACTAATCTAGAACCCAGGCATTATCAATATGAAGTGGATTCAACCATCCCTATATTTTTTAGCCTTTTCCTTACCTTTAGGTTTGCTTTCTGCTTTAACAGCACAGGTACAAGCTCAATCGTATCCCAACAAAACTTGGCAAATTAGTCAAACATTTAAGCCCCCACAACGGGGAAAACCTCCTGCAAGTGCTGGTGGTTCTACTCGCGGCGGCTCTTGCTTAATAGGAAAAAAATTAATAACTTCCTTAATACCTCCAGATAAATTAGGGCTGACATTTGCTCAACGTCCAACATTTTTCTGGTATGTGCCTCCATCTCAAGTTAAAACAGCTAAGTTTGTGCTGCTAGCTGAAGACCAAGACATATTTTATGAAACATCTTTTACACTTCCCGATAAACCCGGAATTATTAGCTTCAAACTTCCTGAGAGTTCCCCTGCACTTACTGTAGGTAAAACTTATCATTGGTATCTAACAGTTGTTTGTAATGCTCAAGACTCCAGTGGAAATCCGACTGTAGATGGTTGGGTGGAACGCACTCAACCAGGAGCATCCTTATCGGAGGCTTTAGCAAAGGCAAATTTGTACAAATTGCCCACCATCTATGCAGAAGCTGGGATTTGGCATGAAGCGCTGACTAGTTTGGTGCAGCTACGCCAGACTGAGCCGAATAATTTTAAAGCGAGGCTGGATTGGAGACAATTTTTCAAGTCTGTAGGTTTGAGTGCGATCGCATCAGAACCATTGCTCGATTGTTGCACATCTAGAAGAGAAAGGCATGGGTCATTGAGATGAGGAAAAATTTCCAACCCCTAACTCTTAACTCCTAACTCCTCACTAAATCTTATGTGGGCAAAGCTGAAACCGCAAATCTGGCAATGGCGTGGTGTTTTACTTGCTGTTCCCAATATTACAGCCCTGATAATTGCAATCCGCTTTACTGGATTACTGCAATTGTTGGAATTGGCAGCACTCGATCAATTTTTTCTCCTTCGTCCACGAGAGGCGGCTGATACCCGCATCGTTATCGTTGAGATTAATGAGGCAGATATCCGCAAGCAGGGACAATGGCCTATTCCTGATGGAAAACTTGCCAGTTTGCTAGAGAAAATCAAACAGCAAAAACCCAGAGCCATTGGTTTAGATATTTATCGTGATTTACCTGTCAATCCCGGTCATCAAGCTTTACTTAAAGTTTTTAATTCTACTCCCAATTTGATTGGAGTACAAAAAATTTCTGATACTGTTGATAGTTCTGCGGTTGATTCATCTCCAGAATTGAAGAAACTTAATCAAATTGGATCGAATGATTTACCTATAGATGGGGATGGCAAAATTCGGCGAGCATTATTGTACGTAAATTTAAATAATGGCGATGTTCTCGAAAGCTTTGCTCTAAAACTAGCATTGTTGTACTTGAAACCTGAAGGTATTACTGCCAAACCAGCAACAACTAACTCTAATTTTTTGCAGTTAAATCGGGGTATTTTCCCGATTTTTGAACCTAATGATGGGGGTTATGTCCGAGCAGATGCGGGGAGTTATCAAGTGCTGTTGAACTATCGAGGACGGATACAGCAGTTTACTAAAGTCTCTCTCTCCCAAGTGCAAGAGAACCTCATTCCACCAGACTTAATGCGAGACAAGGTGGTATTAATTGGTGCTACCGCCGAGAGTTTAAAGGATTTATTCTATACGCCTTACAGCAGTAATGTCTTGACTGAGCCGGAACGGATGGCGGGTGTGACAATTCACGCTAATTTAATTAGTCAAGTTTTAAGTACAGCAATGGAAGGTCGCCCGTTGCTCAAGTGTTTACCCGATCCGGTAGAATGGCTATCAATTTTAATTTGGTCAATTATTGGTGCTAGTTTGTGTTGGCTGCAACGCCACAGTAGCAACCAGAAAACTCTCATGGCTGTTAGCATTTTTATCGCGGGTGGCGGTTTAATTGGTGGTAGTTTTTTGGCATTTTTGGCTGGTTGGTGGATTCCTGTTGTTCCTTCATTGATGGCATTTGCAGGTTCTGCGATCGCACTTACTCAGTATATTGCTCAAAGTGCTACCGAGATGCGAAAAACCCTCGGCCGCTATTTAACTGATGAAATTGTCGCCAATATCCTCGAAACTCCTTCTGGGTTAAAGCTAGGGGGAGAACGCCGAAAAGTTACGGTTCTCGTGTCTGATTTAAGAGGATTCTCGGCTATTTCTGAACAATTGCCCCCGGAAGAAGTAGTCAAAATTTTGAATCTTTATCTGGGAACAATGACAGATGTAATTAACCAGTATAAAGGCACGATTAATGAGTTTATGGGTGATGGCATTTTTGTGATATTTGGTGCGCCAATTAGTCGCATAGATGATTCTCAAAGAGCGATCGCCTGTGCTATTGCCATGCAATTGGCAATGCAACAAGTAAACGAACAAAATCGGCAAATGAATTTTCCAATTCTCGAAATGGGAATTGGGATGAATACGGGTGAAGTTGTGGCTGGAAATGTTGGTTCTCAAAAACGCGCTCAATATACAGTTATTGGCAGCCATGTTAATTTGGCTGCCCGAATTGAGTCTTATACCGTGGGAGGACAGATTTTAATTTCCGAAAATACCTGTAAAGATGCCAATATTGACCTCCAAATTGCTGGACAAATAAGAATAGAACCGAAAGGAATTAAATATCCTGTGACAATTTGTGAAATTCGTGGCATTGGCGGAAAATATAATTTATTCTTGCCTCAAGATGATGAAAAAATAGTCATTCTCCCTCAAGAAGTACCTGTGGAATATACCATTTTGCAGGGAAAACATGCAGTGGGAACAGTATTTATCGGAGCATTGATTAGCCTCTCAGAAAAAGGGGCGCAATTGCGATCGCCACATTCTTTAGAACTCTTGAGTAATCTCAAACTCAAGCTATTGATTGAAACAGAACTAGCTACAGAAGAAGAACATATCTATGCCAAGACGATCCAACAGTCTAAAGTTGACGAGCATCTTTTCTTGCTTCGGTTTACAGCTGTTCCCCCAAAAGCGATCGCAATTCTCAATGCACTGCGTCAGCTGGGGTGAGATTAAGGCATCAATCTTGAAATGGTAACAAAGGGAGGTGGATGTAAATAGAGTAAACCGAAAAATTAGGTAGTCTAGTTTTTTCTAAAACAGTAACAATTGTTGCTGATAGAACCAGGCGATCGCGGTAAGATTTTGGACTTAAGCCCGATATAACTCCAATAACTCATAATTTTCAACGAATAATTAATAATTCGTAAGTTCTGCTATGAAGCAACTCACTTGAGTTCTGGAGTTAAAAATATGATTTCTTCTAAAACTGAGATTCAATTACATCCAAGAACAAATGACAAACGGAAACAAATTTCAAAGATTAGTCGAACTTGCAAATGATTATGGAATTATTTGCGAACCAACACCAGAAGAATGTTTGATTGCAACCTTGCCTGGAGACGATGATTTCTTATTAGCTTTTACTTGGTCTGGTACTGTTGAGGGAGAACCGCCAGAGCATGAATTAATTGCAATTAGCGTACAAGATATAGTCAAAGAAGTTACCGTTGCAGCTTGGCAAATTCCTTTTTATTTATTCGGAAACGTTTTAAGACAAGCTCAAATGCTTGTCGCTGCCCACAAAGATTTTGTTAGCTAAGAGACAAGCCATAGCTAAAAACTGCTATCCCTGTCAACTATCTGTGGCAGGGATTTTTATTTCAACCACTGCTTTAAAGATTTATAAAATATTATCTGTTGAAAGAAAAATAAGAAAGAATTAATCCCTTCTTTTATTAATTATATAGAACGATACATAGCAGTTAGCCCACCGTAAACAAAGTTAAAGTATTCTAAGATTTTTAACTATTTGTAATTAACTCAAACTTTATATACTCAAAATTATACATCTCAATGATAGGACTTAAGGGCAAGTAGATAACTGTATGCGTATGTGACTTAAGCGCCGATCGTAGCAGTTTGGGATAAGGGACTTCCAAATAAAAAAATATCCAATTAACTCCTGTGGGGTGGGCATCTCGCCCGCCCAGTCTATATGGCGGGCAAGATGCCCACCCCACAATATTGGATAATTTATTTCTTGGAGTTCCCTAAGCACAATTTATAACACTGCAAACCCCTTTCAGAGAAGAATATTCCTCTCTTGCCTCCAGCCTGAAGAAGCTAGCAGCCTACTTACTATTATTGGGGAAGCTATAACCATGACCAGGCATAACCGCGGAGTACTTTTTCTGCAAGCTTTAGGACAGAGAAAATGGCTTCTGGAAGAAAAACATCCTTCTATCGTCGCCAGCCTAAAGGAGCTAGCAAGACTCTACTATTATCAAGGACGTTATGACCAAGCCGAAGAATTGTTAGTGGAAGCTTTAGAACAGAAAAAACGGCTGCTGAAAAAAAAACATCCTTTTGTCACCACCAGGCGAAACAACCTAGCAGTCTACTATTCTCAAGGACGCTATGACCAGGAGGAAGAGTTGTTAGTGGAAGCTTTAGGAGAGAAAAAACGGCTACTAGGAGAAGAACATCCTTCTATCGTCGCCAGCCCGAACAACATAGTATACCATTCTCAAGGATGCTCTGACCAGGAGGAAGAGTTGTTAGTGGAAGCTTTAGGAGAGAAAAAACGGCTGCTAGGAGAAGAACATCCTTCTATCGTCACCAACCTGAACAACCTAGCGTCACTTTATGATTTTCAAAAACGCTACGACGAAGCCGAGCGGCTGTATCTGCAAGCTTTAGCAGTGTTTAAACACCTGCTGGAGACTTATCCAGAATGTTAATTTAGTCTGAAGTTCCCGAATTGCAAAGATAGAGAAAACTTCTAATCCATGCAGGGGACTAGTCAAGCGGTATAGTCAGGTTCAGCCCCAATACTTCTCGGTTAAGCATTTTTAATTCGGAATCGGGTTTTGGGAAAAGGTTACTGGGTTTAGGGTAAAAGTTTTTTCTTGCCACTTTCCCCTTCACCTTTTCCCCTTAACCGAGCAGTATTAGGTTTAGCCCTCTCTCTTCATACTTTTTTTGGGCAAAGATATTGGCTTATAAACATTGGCTAAGTAGTTGGCTCAAAGCCATCACGGCTTTAAGAACACTGTACACAGATATTGCGTTGAGAGAGTTGATACTAAAGGCACTTACTCTCTTCAGTTCTGCACGACTGGCGGCAGCCAACCGAAAACTGAAGCGGGAAATTAGCGATGTCTACGACGAACTTCTCTACGAGACGCTACGCGATCGCTTGCTCAAGCAGGAAGAAATTGCGATCGAACAAAGCGAGATTCGCTACCGTGCCATTGTAGAAGATCAGACTGAAATGATTGCCCGATATTTACCAGACGGCAGACTCACGTTTTTCAACAAAGCTTTTGCGCTTTATTTTGGGCGATCGCCAGATGAACTGCTCGGCAGCCACGATCGGCCGATTATCTTGGAGGCAGATCGGGAGCGAGTTGCTGAATTTGTAGCTTTAATTAGTGCTGATAATCCCGTTGTGATTATTGAGAATCGCGTGGTTGTGGCAGGTGAGGTGCGTTGGACTAAGTGGCATAACCGAATGATATTTGACGAGCAAGGATGCTTTCTGGAATTTCAATCGGTGGGATACGATATCACAGAATTCAAGCAAATTGAAGAAACACTTTTTCAAGAAAAAGAATTAGCCCAGGTGACGTTGCAATCGATCGGAGATGCAGTTCTTACCACAGATGGGTTTGGCAGGATTAAATACCTCAATCCGGTTGCAAAATCTCTGCTTGGATGTAGTGAAACATCCGCAGAAGGGTTGCCGTTAGAAGAAGTCTTTGGAATTGTCCATGAAGCGACACGGGAGACAGTTAAGAACCCAATTGAGCAAGCATTAAAGGAAAATCAAACCGTGAGTTTAGCAAACCATACCGTCTTAATTAATCAGAACAATCAAGAAATTGCGATTCAAGATTCAGCCGCGCCCATTCGCAATCGTCAGGGAGAAGTGATTGGCGCGGTTATGGTGTTTCGGGACGTGACTCAGAACCGCTTGCTTTCGCGTCAGCTATCCTGGCAGGCAAGTCATGATGCCTTAACCGGATTGGTGAATCGCCAGGAGTTTGAGCAGCAAATTGAACAAGCATTGCATCTTGCCAAATTTGACTACCAGATTCATGCGCTGTGCTATTTGGATCTCGATCACTTCAAAATTGTAAATGATACCTGTGGCCATCTGGCTGGAGACGAATTACTGCGTCAAATTACTATCCTATTGCAGGAGAAGATTCGGAAAACTGACACACTGGCACGGTTAGGGGGCGATGAATTTGGCCTATTGCTCAGTCAGTGTCTGCCGGAGCAAGCTTTACGAGTTGCCAACGATCTGCTTGAATGTATTCAAGAGTTCCGGTTTGTTTGGCAAGAGCATGTATTCTCAATTGGAGTAAGTATCGGCTTAGTGGGTATTGACGCGAATAGCGAGAGCCTTGCAGAGATTATCAAGACGGCTGACGCAGCTTGCTATACCGCGAAGAACCGGGGGCGCAATCGCGTGTACTTTGCTCAGACTGACGATCGGGAGCGACTGCAACAGCGCGGGGAGATGGAGTGGGCTAACTGCATTTCTCATGCCTTGGAAAGTGATTGGTTTTGTCTCTATGTTCAACCCATTGCCTCTACCACTCCGGTGGCTGAAAACGGCGACTATTATGAAGTGCTGCTGCGGCTCCACGATGAGCAGGGAAATTTAGTGCTGCCGATGACGTTTATTCCAGCAGCAGAACGTTACCACTTGATGCACCTGATCGATCGATGGGTAATTCGGACTCTGTTCAGTAATTGGACAAGGATTGTTGGCGATAAACAAAGCATCTATGCGATTAACCTTTCTGGCTCTAGCATCAACGACGATCGGTTTATTGACTTTCTGTATGAGCAGTTTACCCTACACTCCATCTCACCCCAGTGCATTTGCTTTGAAATTACCGAGACTGTGGCGATCGCCAACTTGAGCAAAGCCAGACAGTTCATTCAGTCACTTCAACAGATGGGCTGTCGCTTTGCGTTAGACGATTTTGGGGTGGGGATGTCGTCGTTTGCTTATCTCAAGTCTCTGCCTGTAGATTACCTCAAAATTGACGGGAGCTTTATTCGTAACATGATCGAGAATCCTGTGGATAATGCGATCGTGACAGCAATCACACACATTAGCAATGTGATGGGTATTAAGACGATTGCTGAGTTTGTAGAAAATGACGCAATTTTAGAGCGAATTACGGCACTAGGAATTGATTACGCACAGGGATATGGCATTGGAATGCCTCGCCCATTGGGGTCAATACTTGTCGGTTAAGGGGAAAAGGGGAAGGTGGGGCCCCTTCTGGGGATAAGGGGCGAGGGGAAAGAAAAAACCTTTAATATCATGTCCGCTTGATTACTTACTAAACCTATGATTTCCACAGTCATTGCACCCCACCCCCAGCC
>NZ_NOLI01000071.1:0-40170 GCF_002245975.1 Nostoc sp. 'Peltigera membranacea cyanobiont' 213
TCCAGGTAACTTTTACCTAATTGCTGTGATTCGGTAAATATCCGCTCACGATAGCTATCTTTGATCCGAACTTTTTCCGGTGTCAAGTCTTGTTTGTCTGCCATTGTTATAGCTTCCCAGATGTGGTTGTTGGATTCTTGCTCATAATGGTTTTTGCCATTTCTAGAAGCCCAAAGACATTAGCTTCCACTGGATTGTCCAGGATTTTGAAGCCATTCTTTTCTAACAACTTTTTAAATCCTGGTAACAGGCAGCCTCCACCTATCGCCCAGATTTCATCCCCTTGGTGCTTGGCATCAAGCGTCAGATTCACCACTTTCTTCAAGTATTTTTCATACCAATCTTTCAAACAAGCACTGTATATATCTTTGATATCGATGTCACGGCTGTACTTGGTATGTCCCATTTCCAGACAAAATCGGATTTTGGAGGCATCCCCGATTTTTCCGCCATTTAAATGTTTCATTTTTTGGGAGATATCATCGATGAGAACTTCTACACCAATGGGGTAAGCGGTATGAACTTCTCGCTGACCTCGGTTATAACGAGAATACAAGGTCGTACCATTGCCAAAGTCTAAAATGGTTAATTTTTTTGGTAGTGGATGCCCAAACAATGCACCCATACCCTCTAGTACAACTTTCAGGACTTCGATCTTCACTTCTGATTGTTTGCCAGCAAGTATCGGCTGATATTCTCCATTGAGTACTTTTTGTAGTTCTGATGCCAGACCAACATCATGTAAGCTGACGACTAATTTTAAGTGCCAAGCCTTACGGTATGGAAGATGTGCCAATGCACCAAATAAAGTCAACAACGCATTATTGACTTTGTTTTCATTGTTGTCTGTGTTCCGATCAAAATGATAACCTGTGCGGAAAGCTGATTCTCCGACTGTATAAGCACTACCGTTAAAAACTACCCGTCCGGGTACATCTTCCATTTCGGCATTGGTTATATAGCTGGGGACACGAACAACTTCAAAGCCATCGACTAAAAGTTTTAAGCTTCCGTAACCGTTATCAAAGCCAGCAGGAAAAATTTTTTGCAAGGCGTGAATGTTTGACATAGGGATCAAGTCAATACGTTTTGATTTGTGAAAGTTATCTGTTCAGATTATCTAGGGGAGCAGGAAAGCAGGGGAGAGAAGAATAACTTGCTATGAGTCTTTCCCCAGAACTCTGCCCCTTCCTTCTCTAACCTCAAGAGCTTATCATAACCCCTTGGGGGCTAAGTGGGGTACATTTGCTTAGATGACACTTTGCACCCCATATAGATCCCATATAGCACCCATATAGGTGTCAAATTTTCATCAAAGTTCTAGTCTATTTTTGGGGTAAATATAGCCCCCATATAGCCCCCATCAGCAATTTTTGAAATCTTTTTTATCAACGCAGTAGAAATTAACTTACAAAAAAATAGAGAAGAAGGAATAAAAAACTTTAGTTGTGGATCTAAGCCCGCTTAAAAAAATATTTATTTCGAGACGCATAGCGCGAAATACAAAGCGTCCTTGCTTCAATCCCGCGTTTCAAAACGTTGGTTCCCTACACCCTCTAAAATGGTTGACTGTTTGATTTATACTCTACTGTTAATGTCTTTGCTATTAAATTAGCTTCCCGCAAGATGTCTAGCCCTAGCTCTGATACAGTTGGAATTTATCGTAGATAAATTGTAGCTTTCCGAGGCTATTGCCAGAGTAAGAGATTGTCTACACAAGACTTGTAAGGTCAATGCAAAACTTGATAAGCAAAACGATTCTCAAGTGCAACAACTACTAGAGCATTCCCCAACTAGGGCTGAACTAGCTGCCGAGGTAAATAAAACAGAAGCATAGTTAACCCAAATCCAAAAGCTTGGTCAACTGGCTAAACAAAAAATGATTACCGCCAACCTCCGATTAGTGGTTGCGGTAGCTAAAAAATGTCGCTGGAGTAACCTGGAATTTCTGGATCTGATTGAAGAGGGAGCAATAGGTTTGGTTTTATAAAGAATCGCTGTTGTAGAAAACACTTCTCCCGTACACACTCTAATAGCAGTTTGCTCAGAGTTGGGGCATTGAAGTTTAACTTGGATGATTGAAGATTGTCCATTATATTCTCCAACTACAGGCTCACCCGTAAACTCACAAAGTATCCCCTCTTGGCAGTACCAGCACTCAAATATAATTCGGATCACTGCTTTGTCGTAGTCTATAAATCTTACATACTGAAACCGTTCGGCTGATAATTCTGGTTTGACTCTGCGGGATTCAGGCGAAAGCCATTTGGGTAGTTTAGATAGGCACTCATAGATTACATGGACATCTCCGGCTCAGTAAACTAAGTCGGACGAGATAGTATTAGTCCAACTTTTTCCGAATCTCTTTTGCCTTAGCTTCTAATACAGCCAATAAATCTCTCAGTTGCTCTTGCTGGATATCTTCGACCTTAGTTGCTGAGACATCTCGAATTAGAGAACTGATTTGGTGACTTGGTTTAGGTTTTGTTTCAGGAGCATGTTGAGCAATAGTTTGGGCAACTAGAAAACGAGTTTGAGCGACTGTTAGCTTTTCTTGCAAAACCTGTGATGTAGCATCTTGTCGGATTTTAAGAGCTTTAGTTTCCTCAATTTTTAAATTTTTAGAATTTAGTTTTTGGAGTGACCGGGCATGGTTTGCACCAAGTCCTGATTCTCTAATCGCAATTTTTAAGTCTTCTGAAAGCCGTAAGCAAGGAAAGACATTTGCATCTACTGATGCTGGATTTTGTTGAAAACGTAGTAACAACAGAAGAATACTTTGTTCTATTTCGTCTAAATTAAATTCTTTAATGCCTTCTGACTGCTCTTTTCTAGTTAAAATAACCAATTCAGTTAATTGGGGCAACAGTTTTTTTGCGTTTAATCTAGCTATTGCTCTCCTAAGCGCTCTAACTACTTCTTCCTGTTCAAATTCCAAAGCTAACTTAGCCTGTTGAATCAAACCTTCGGCTAAATCTAGCTCATTCAAGCCTTCTCGGTGAAGACTAGTTAATAAAGTGCGTGTATGTAATTCCTCTTCAGAAAGTTCTTTTAGAAGCATCACTGCATCCAGTGTTTCAATTTCTGGCTGTAACTCTTCTGCAACGGATCTCCATCTCCGTTCTCCATCAAAAATGAGATTTCCCGGTAGTAAAATAATCGGCTGTTGTTGCCCTTCCTCTCTAATGGAAACAGCCATACTCCGAATACTATCCGAAGTAAATGTTTGCCTTGCTTGTTTCGGATTGGGTCTTACTTCACTATAGTGAATTTTAAAAATCCCAGATGCTTTCAAATGTTCTCGTAGGTCTTCAATAGTTTGATTGAGGAGTGTACGTTCTTCTTCAGCAAGCTTTCCCTGTGCTTCTTCATCTTTTAATCTTGTAATCTCTGCCTGTAAATCTTCTACTCGTTCTTCAAGCTCAAATATCTGTTGTGAATCAGCAGCAGAAGCAAACATTCCAAGTACACTCGGGTTGTTTAATTTTGTCATCGATTAACCTCTTATTAGCTTAAGTTCTTGAACTAGTGCATCAACAATTGGCAGAAAATCTCCTCTTGCCTCTTTGCCCGGTCTGTAAATCCCCAGAGGTAGCCCTCTACCAGAAGCATTAAGAATATCAGCTGATTCTCGAATTGGGCTAAAATACTGAATTCCCAAATTCTTACAGACTAGGGGAAGTTCCTCAACAATACTTCTATGCGCTCCCCAATCACTTTTCCAACGAGTAGGAACTATACCTAATATTTTCGGAGTCGGTTTCAATCTCAGCCGCTTGCAGTTGAAATAGTACCACTCAATCATCGCCGCAGCACTTTGAGAAGCCTTGTATTCAGGTTGAATGGGAATTAACACGTGGCTAGAAGCTGCAAGAGCAGTGAGTGGTAAAGGCTCTAATGTTGCAGGACAATCGATAATTACAAAATCGTGAGATAAGGGATAATCACTCAACCGATCTGCAAGAGTATAAGCTCCACGCAGATCCTTTGAAACTTCCCGAATTGTTTCGTGTAATTCTTTTCCGCCTTTACAAACTTGAATTTTGTCAATCTTACCTTGCCAAGCTGTAACTAAAGGCCAATCCCCCTTGAAGTCTGGATCGTAAACATTAGCCATTGTTCCCTGTGTTTTAAATTCTCCTAATCCGCAAAATAATGTCAATGATTCGTTAGGATCGATGTCTAATAGTGCCACTGAATAGCCACGAACACCCAATTCATACGCAAGATTGTATGAAATAGTACTTTTCGCCACTCCTCCAGCGTTTGTCTCAATCGAAAGGGTCAAATTGGCAGGCATAATTTTTTCTCTTTCTTGATTACTATATTTCCGACTCCCAGTCATGAGATAACGTTATATCAGTTTGGGCGAAGAATTTTGAGATAATGTTATATCATTTTTCTGATTTCTCTAACAAGGATTGCTATCAACACAGAGGTTGACTGCAAGTAATATCGACCTAGCTACACAGATTGCCTATTGTGGAATTGTACACAAAAAGAAATATACCCCGTCCAAGAGATATTCACTCAGCACTTGCTCAATCTAATAGTTCCGTAGGAAAGCATTATTGCCTTTGTGCAAGCTGGTTATTGAGTATAAAAACCAACGGCATAATTCTAATGTGATTTCAACCTTTAAAGCTGTGTCAACCAGCAGCTATTAATGCGACTTTTTTGAGCTATTGAGAAGAAAAATCTTCTGTTGACATAATATAACCACCTTGCCATGAAGATTCTACGCTGAACAACAGTCTTTGTTCAAAGTGTACTCGATTGAAGCGGGATAACAATATTCTCTATCTACCTGATGTCATTATAGAAAGGGGCGCTGCCAACAAGGAATTATTTTCAATCCCCCTAGAACTAGCTATTCTCACCTAACCACGAGTAATCGGCTCATTCATGCAGTGCTTATTGAGAAGTTACGTAAAAAGCATCCCAGAAGTGTAGTTGCAGTCCTTGTAACTACACTACTTTTTCTGAGCTAATCAAACATTCTCGTTCACAGCAATAAAGGTACTAGGTCGCTCACAAGGGGTAAAATTATACTTGCGTTTAACTTGTTCATCTGGATTATCTGTACTACCTTCAGCGGATTTAGTTAGCAGTACAACTTCAGAGCGAGTATAACCAGTCAACTCATCAAACTGAATAATCATATATTGGTAGAGCGCCCAGACATCCGCCATCCGATTGCCAATACCGCAAGATATCTCATCAGGTATAAAAATATTACCGTGCCAAGATACCTTAATCCCCTCTTTCTGGAAGTAAGCGTCTATTTCTGGACGAATGTAATCCGCAGTCCCTCCGCAAAACACCAGTTCTTCAATATCATCATCCATCTTCGAGCGCAACCATCTGACGATCGCACGCCAATATTCATCTCTAGCAAGCAATAAAGCCTTGGACATCGACTCGCCATCAAGTTGAATTTCATCACCTTTGCGCTTGCGTGAGAGTTTCTGCATCACCTGGGAGTCACAACTAACTCCAGCTTCTACCAACACCTCAATAATATTGGGATTATCAGGGCTTAGTCCCGATGTCTTGGAAGTAAAATTATTCACCAGCCAAGACATACCAAAATTGCTGGTTATTCCCGCGCTAATTGAACCACTCCGAAAGGTGAAAATACTTGCATTGCGATAACCAAGCATCACGTACATCGAAGCAGGCATATTATTGCCAAGCGATCGCCTACGGTGAAAAAATATCCCACTACCCTCAGAAGCTGCATCATAACGAAGCATTTTTACCCGCATCTTACCTGCTGGTGTATCAAATCCTCGAAACGCATCCTTCAACCGCACTTGTAACTGTTCTTTGTCTTGCATTTCACCGGGCGGTAGCAAGATGCTCAAGTAAGCTGCAATATCATTACCCAAATTCAGCTTTTCTTTAGCCAGCCAAAATGCACCACAAATTTTAGGGACTGCTAATTCGTACTTTAGCTCCTTCAGCTGCGATATACCCCCAAAGCGACGACGGGCAAGCTCTCCCAAGGCGCAGTACTCATCACCTATTCCTACCCAAATACGAGATTCAGGACTACCTTCTTGTTGAACGCTCTCAATCGAAGCTTTAGCAATATCCGCTACTTCTGAGTCGAAAAGTAAAACAACAGGCTTTCCCTCTGGATACTCTTGAGCGATCGCCTTGGTTTTACTTGCACCCATGTCAATCGTAATTACTACCTTTTTTACGTCTGTTTTCTCCTTAGTTTTGGGCATATCTTTATCTTTTATTACCTTTTACTATCGTTCCCAATTTAACCGAAATGGGAAAAATACTGTGGTGTAAAACACTTTCTTTACAGGGTTTAACAGCTTTTTTACATACAAAGTGCGTAGAGAAAAAACTATTACGGCGATGTTCTTCGATGGCGCTACAGCATTCATACTCAACTCCATTGAGTAGAGAGTCCACTGCAAACTGCCAGCAACCAACCAAGTTCAAATTGCCACGGGGCTAATTGAAGTAACTCCATAGCACTAATACCAAATCCAAACCGTAGATTCTAAGTACATTGATGTACTAAAAATTGCTTTAATACTCACTGTCAAATCACCTCCTAAATCATGACTAAATTACCCCAATCACACCCAAATTCTGTATCAACTAAAAGTTGAATTATTAAACAAAATTAGCTTTTTGCCTGTAATTCAAACAATGCAATTGTCATTATCACACCCCGTATTACCTCAACCATCCCCGCAATTACCCCAGTAAAAAGTATCGCAATTGTGCAGTCTTGTACGATAACAAGGTATGTCAAATGGGGTCAATTACAGCCTATTTGCTTTGCTGTCAAATTTTTGATTGTAGTTTTTACAGATGAGATATATGAGTGATTATTCTAGGCGATCGCACCTCTAAAAATAGAATGCGATCGCCTTTCCAGTTCCGTCAAATACTGTTGATGCCCTCGCTCAAAGGGTTTGACCAAATGTATGGCTGAAATGGTTTCATAGAAATTTTGAGGAATGCAGTGCAGGTGCTTGAGCGAAAACTCCTTCTAAATGCGCCCAGTGGAGAGGTGCAAAGCACTTTCTGGCAACAGAACAGCGCCTGCTACGTGATAGCGAAGCGCCGACCTGTCGGTTCGCACTCCAGGAGATATTGCCCACAACGACAAACAGGACAAGGACAGGACTTACGCAAGTATCACAAGCAAAAGTAGAGAGTATGCTTTTCTCCAACACCTAACCACCGATATCCTCATAATCCCCTCACTCCAGACGAAATCCTGCATCAACTTCTATTTCTGCCTTAGCAATTGGGTCATCCTCGTCATCATTAAAGAACCCATCATCTTCGGAATCTTCTCCCAAAACATTTGATCCGACTGGTTCTGTCGCAACAGCTAACGACACAGAACTTGGCCCAGTGGAATCAAAAAAAGAAACGGAAGGGGGAACCGAATTAGCTGAAACAGGAGTTATTCCTACTCCGTTAGTTCCAATTGTTGGTTGTAAGCCAATTGCACCTTGCGAGAAAACTCCACTATGAGGATTAACAAGAACTATCTGGGGCAACCCCTCCATCCCAAACGTCCGTTTCATCTTAATTATCTGAACTTCAAGTTGCGCGATCGCATCATGGAGGGCTGACTGCAATTCAACACCAGATACCCCCGCAGCAGATAGCGCAAATGGTAGGTAATACGCCCGCAGCGCCTCACATACTAACTCAGTTTGCCCTCGCTTCTTCGACTGGAGATAGCTAATTACTATACCGTCCTCCATATCTTTATTCCGCATGATACGCGCCAACTCAACCGAATCAGCTGGCTTACTAGCTCTTGCCATAGCTTCTCTTCTATTAACGTGCAAATCAAGCTTCTCAGTAAGCTATTTGTCAATACTCTTACTTTAACCATACAGTGGGAGAACTCACCCCCGTATTTACTCCGAACTACCTCAATTCACACACTAATTACCCCAATTAAGTGAAATTGGGTTTGATTTTTGTCAATCAAAATAAATAATTAACTGAAAAATAAACTCTAACAATCCCCATAATTGAGGTATTCTGAGGGCAAATTAACCCAATTATTTCAGCATTACGTCGAAGTTAATCAACTTAGGATAGAACCCCACAGCCCGCTCTGCACAAGCATTTACTTCAGTCGCATTCCACTACAGACCATTGCTGTCGCCGTACAGTCCTGTAACTAAAACAAGGTATGTTCAATAGGGTCATTTTATCCTTATCCTATTGTCAATAAACTAGATTAAATAAAAATAAAACTTTTAAACAGTTATAATTACGTATGATTTTACCTGCGATGGTGCATAGCACTCAGGCGTGCGATAGCGAAGCGCCGACCTGTCGGTTCGCACGCTGGCGACATAACCATACAATCTCTACAACCCAACAATTGCATCATTAAAAACAAGGTTTACGGCTTCAGTGTCAGTTACAAGACGAACCATAAGATATTACCTTGTATTATCAAAAGTTACAGTACTCTCACTGACGGCATCTAAATCAAGTATAGTTTATACCAAAAGTAGCAGCGATATTGTCCGCAATTGAGACCATAGACTGTTGTCAGATTTCCGGTTATCCCCAACTCCCTCAGTGCAGTCTCTAACTATGCCACTCAGTCCCGCAGTGAAACAAGGTATGGTAAGTAACCCCATAAAGCGAACTAAATCTATCAAGGTATACCTCTTTGAGGAAGAGAAAATTACCATTGAGGAAAAAGCGATCGCCACAGGGGTAACTGCATCTGAATATTTACGTTCCTGTGGATTAAGGCGGGTACTAACAACAAAACCGTCTGCCGACTTAATAACTATCCGCGCTACTGCTGGAAACCTCAAAAGCGAACTGATGATGTTATCTCACTTAGCGAAGGAAACAAACAACCAGCAAATTATCAACCAAGTCGAAATGGCGATCGCACTCGTAGATAAGACCATCGCCGCTGCATTTAATATAGAGATCCCAGGCTCTAAACAAGACGCTGAGAATCCTGTACACAACCAATAAGTAGAAAAATAAGCTTGTTGAGAACTGTACTAATTAATATCGAAGTATTCAAATTTGAATACTTCGTTACAAGTACTGATATATAGAAAGTGGAGAAATTAAGTAGCGATAAATCTCTATTTTATTTTGCTGTCTGAATACGGAATAACATACGACCAAGAGAAAGATAAGGAAGTAATTCAACAAGCTAAAGCCAGAGCAATTAACCGCATAAATACTAATAGTACAAGCAATAATGAGTACTTGTATGCTGATAAACATCCTAGCAGCAGTACAAGTGATAGTAATGGCGATACCGATAGTAACTCCAAAATATTTACTAGTACGAAAGTACTAAATAGTAATTATCCAGATCAAATTTCGACAATACAACCAAAATTAGAAGATAAACCCACGTCGGAAGCAAATAAGGTTAAGAAAAAAGTACAGCCGCATCTGAAGGAGCAAAACCCACAGCAGGATATTTCAGAAGAAAACGGTCTATCCACTGCTAAACAAATCCTGCAAGAGCAATCTTCCCCTACTCCCCCTTTTCCTAACCTTCTCCCTTCTAACCTCAAACATCTGCCTTCTACAATCACTGACTATATGCTTATTACCAATAATTTCCGTATCAAGGGACGGGAATTGAGTGCCAGCTTAGATGCCAATATTCTGACTGTTTACCGTCATGGGGATAATACTCCTGTGATGCAAACCTGCTATAGTCAGGGAAACTGGTACGAAGAGATACCAACTCGACTAACAACAAACGAAATCGAGCAGATTGAAAGCTTGCGTATCTTTACCCAACAAGCGTTAATGGGTAAGTTGCGATCTGCGCTTCGCAGCAGCGCTTCGCTATCGCAAAGAGGCATTGAGCAATAGTAAATCTGTTGGTAGAGAAAACTTAATCCACAGTGCTATTCGACTGTGGGTAAAAAGCTGTTGGGAATTACTATAGTTTGTACGAAGTGTTCAAATTTGAATACTTCGTACAAACGATATCCTACTCAGGTGAAAAAATCCTAATATCGTTTATCTTTGTGGGTTTGCACATAACCCCATAGGAAATAACTCTACCTTGTTCTAGCTATATTAAATTATAAAAGTAACTAGAACTAAAGGGTGTAAGCTATGCCTAAGAAAAAATGCGGACTTGGGTTTGACTGTGCCAGTATGATGCAATACCCAGGCATAGACTCTGGCGACTGCTTAAATTACAAAACCTGTGGGAGTGCAGTTCAACTAAGCCCCAATGAAGAACTCGAACTTGTTCGTATTCGGGAAGAACAAATGCGCCAGTATCAAGAACAAATTCGCCTGACCCGTCGTTCTGCCGCTATCATGATGCTGATGAGGCGCGGTTGCCCACAATCACCAGAATCGTTAAGTGTTATCCCGGCCATTGAGGCGATCGCCACCACATTAGATAATATTCGTACTGGACTTACCAACTTTGACGGACAGTACATCGCGCCACCTGGTTGCGAACTCCACATCTACAATGTCAAACGACCCAGTGGTACGTACTCGTACTATAAACTAACCGCCGAAAACGCAATATTTGCACCTTCAGAGAAAGAACAACAAGTACGGGTAATTCACCTCAGCCATCATGATGATGCGCGGTATATAGAAGCACAACTTGGTATCGAACGGCGGAACAAGTTAACCCAGGTACGAACACTGCTTCAGAACGCAAGTGCATTGCTTGAGGAGGCAACACGCCTACTCGAACAAACCACAGATATGAACAGTCCAAATGCTACAGTTGAAGTTTTCAACACCGATGAAATTATACCCATCGACCAATAAAACCAGTAAAAGGGGAAAATTTACTTCATTACTGCTACAAAATTACGTTATCAACACCAAACCATCGTTTTTTAAACATAGTCTTGCATAAGCGTGCAACTTCAGTTGATGAAGCAACTTTGTTCTAGTTAGTTTAAAGAAAAATAATAGCTAGAACAAGGGATAGATTCGGCGAAGACACTATTGGCGAAGCTGCCGTGAAGTACAAACTAAACAGGGCATAACATACATTAAATATTTTTAATTACCTCGTGAGTCAGGCGATCACTTTATTTTTAAATCTTTGGTGGTCTACCATTCGTACACCACCATAGACCGTGCTTATCAATTACACATTTTTGAATATACTTCTTTCGACGAATATCAACTGCTATAGCGAAACCGTATTTAAACTTATTTTCAATTACTAATAATTCATCATTAATTGTGTAGAAATCGAAATGCTCACCTCTATGTAATGGTAGTCTTTCTGCTTCTGCCCAACCATATTTTTTCATTTCTTTAGCAAATATTTTTTCATCATAATTGTGTGGTAAATATAAATTAACACCTGTTCTATCATCATCAATTTCTAGTGGTATATCCCATGCCTCACAAACACCTTTACAATAATTAGAATTTGGGCATTTTTGCCAGAGTTGTAAACCATATTTATTTCGCTCATCGAACTCTGAACAACCTAATCCAAGTGGACATTCTTTATAATCATCTGGTGTTAGTTCACGCATAAAACTATGGGTAAAAGACGTAAAAAAACTGAGGTTGGTTGCTGGTTATTTCTAGACTGTGAAATCTTAACAGGCAAACCTCCAGAAAAGTGTCCTAATTATAAATCTTGTAAGCACAATGCTCTGCATAGTCAGAACAGATAGTGCTTTCTCCCTTGTCAAATGTGGTTTCCAGACAGAGATCAATTGTTTAAAATACCTACACTAGAGGTTCTTGCGTGGATACCAACTGAGGCAAAAGAAGCAGGATATGGTACTGCAATTGAAATTTGTTACAGTTACAAAGATTCATGTTTAACTATTGGTAAAGATGAATATGGCTTTAGCCTTGACATCTCAGAAGAAGCAAGAGCTTTAGGTTTTACTGAAGCGGAGAAAATCCCTTACAAGTATTGGCGACTTCGAGAATGTGGCAAGCTAGAAGTTAACTATGATTCTCGAAGATTCAAGGAATTAGGATGGTATGTACCTGTATTTTTACCTTACCACTTTAAACATGATCTTGATACTGGTAAGGTATTTCTAGAAGTAGACTTTAATCATACTTTGTCAGAATATAAAGAGGCGATCGCGTGTGGTTGGTATCCTCCATGTAGATGGTATCCACGTAATATTAACAATATTTGAAAGTTAGGTACAGCAGTGAGCTTGAGCATAAAATGACCGACATGGTGAACCATAAATTAGCGAGCCAAATCCAAATTCCAACACTTGGCCATTCGGCTGAATGTCGAGCAGGTCGATCACCGAATAGGTGAACGCTTGATTTATGGATGCCATAATCATGCCACCTAACCTGCCTAGCATACCCTTCGGGCGACCAAACATCTGCATGAATATACTGTCTACAATACTCATCAGTGTTAATCGCCTCCCTACTGTGATGCCTCTATGCTATCTAGTCTTGAGTTTTTAACACATTGTCATTCTGCCTACAACTACAAACACTACCATAATCACAAACATCACAAAAGTTACTACTGATTTATAACTAAGTAAAAAGTAATCAGTAATTTGTATCTTTTTTGTCATGCTTAAACTTTGACATCACGCTGAATAAGTATTTATCAATAAAAAGCTAAGTAAAATTTCTACAATAAAGTATTTTTAATTACCCATAAATTGTTAGTAGAAATTAGAAATTTGTTGAATAGATTACCGATAAAGAGAAAGTAAAATTAAACTCTACGGGTATTTCAGTGCCAAAAAGTAAAAATTTATATTTAATTTTATAAGTTTAATTGTTCGTATATGACAATTCAAGCTAAACATTTTGACACTAGATTAAATCAGTGGATTCATACAGATGGTAATACGGTTAATCCAGATTCACTGTTAAAAGAAGAACTTAATGATACCTTAATAGAACATTTCTTTCCTGGGGTTAACTTTTCGTTCGGGCATATGGACGAAAAGTCTACTGTGGAACAATTAATTAATCATCCTGAAGGTCACAAATTATTATTATCATCAAAAACACGGTTGCTATATGGGCCGGAAGAATGTCTAGATAGAATTAAACAATTATGCCCTGACAACAAAGATAGAGGTGCTTACGGATCTATTTTTCTCGGTTCGTGTAAAAATAGCGTCAATAAAGAGTTAAATATTCTAATTGTTGATGACAGTAATGGTGAAAATGGCGGCGTTATTAGTAACGAACAGGCATATCGGCTAACAGGAGACTGTTACGGGCAAATATCCACAGACTTATATCACGAATTAACCAAGCATCAAAAAGGTGATAAATATCGAGTAATTCAGCACCGCTTCGGCTGGACTGACCAAGACGGAGACGATAACAAATACCGCTTTGGCAAAGGTACTTTACGACCTGCAAACCTTGACCAAATCCTCAATTATTCAGATCCCAAGAACTCAACTAAAATTGACTTAATTCTTCCCTTATCTGCATTCAAGGGAACTGATAAAGACAACCCTAATGGGCCAAGCAAGCCCCAAATTCAACCTGGACTGTACAGGCAAAATATCTGGCTAGGTGAAAAATCACAATCTGAACTCGGTAAAACAGCTATCTCCCAGTTACTCGCTTCATTCCCTAACGGACTGAAAGACTTTACCGAACAGCTAGAACTTGAAGCCAAAAAGCTGAATGTTGCACAGGACGACCCCCGGCAACTTGCACAACTTTACTGCGAAAAGTACGAGAAACGGAAAGCTTTTCTTGACGAACAAGCAACCACACTAGAAGAACAAGCAGCAGAAGATCCAACAGTAGTAGAAGAGTTAGAAACTTTGCGATCGCGCATTGCTACTGACTCGTTTATTTACAAACTTATCAAAGCTGACCTGCAAGGAGAGGGTCAACTTCTCGAAACAGAGAAAGTACAGCGCGAACTCGCCCGGTTCGTCCAAAACGAGTGGAAAGAAATCGCCATCGGCAAGACACTCACATTTGAGCGGGCAATGGTCATTCCCTCCAAAGACCTGCAAAATGGGGAAATCTACATCCCGCATTATCAAGATAGGGAAGAAGTTCTCAACTTCCGCTCCCCTTTCCTCAACTCAAATGGTCTGTGCGTCTCAATTAACAAAATTGTAGAAGATATTCTTGGGCCTGATGGTCAACCTCTCGCTGGTGCGATCGCTGTCTCCGACGAAACAAGCGATCGCATTTATAACCGTCTAAACGAACAAATTAAATCTGTCCTATCCGAAGCTCAAAGTAAAAATATTCAGTTAGAAGGTATTGAAAATTACTTAGATAAAAATATCGGCAAGCTTGAAACTAAAGACAAAATCGAGTTTACCAACAAATTTAATGAGTATATTTCAGAACTAAAGTCAGCTGGTTACGAACTAGAAATTCTTCCTCAAGAGTCCGAACAAGAGCGTCAGGCACGCGACTACGATGGTGATTGTATTGGCTTCGAGCGGGCAAGCAGATATCCAAACCTCACTGCCGAGGCAAGGGAGCGCAATCTGCCTGAAAACGCTTACGATCCAACTGTTAAACTCAAAAAACAATCTTTTTACCAGGAAGATGGTAGTCAGCCAGAATTTGAAGAAATCGCCATACACATGAGCGATGGCATTAGTGTCGGTGTTATCAACAATCACCTGACCTCAATTGAGGCATTAGAGTCAGAAATTACTATCCTGAAAAACTTTGGTAGTGAAAAAGACCAAATTGAGTACGTACGGCAGGTAGCCAAACACTACGAAGATTTATTTAAAACAGAAGCCTGGGCAAAATCCAAGGGTATTGAAGGGAAGGAAATTCCGACCAAGTATCGCGGTTACATGGAAGAGTTTATCAAAACTGTTCGGCAAGAACCCCTAAACCAGATCAATGCACTAGTAGCAATGAACACTAATACCCAGGTGTACCGCGAAATGATTGCCGAGGCAGCATTTCAAAACCAAATTGCAGTTGACCTCTTCAAAAGTGCCAAAAAACCCGAAATGGAAATTATCCGCAACAACAGTCGGATTCTCCACCGGGAAGTTAACTATATTAAGGATAAGAAAAAAGATGTTTATATTGACAATACTATTCAACCCACGGGATACTCGCCTTCTGAAGACAAGCGCAACAGTAACCGCCTGCATAAATATGTAGTTTATGCCCAAATTAACGATGAAACTGAGAACAACAAACCCAAGTTTAGGGCATTAGGAACACTTGCTAAGGAGCAAGAAAACAAACCCGAAGAAATAGGAATTACACTTGGACAGGAAGTAACGTCTAACAAAATAGCCTTACTTGCTGAACTAAGCGAAGGTCAAATTAAACTTCTTTACCAAAAAGCCTACCAGATAGCAGAAGAATTTTACAATTCAATTCCAGAAGGACAAAAGCTAGCAATGGCAGCTGCTACCTGGGCAGTATCAACTACTCGTGAAAGCACTAATGATAAAAGTAGCGATTACCAAAAGAAAGTTTCTAATTTCGCCTTTGCTGCCTTTCCTGAAGAGATTATCAGTCAGTTAGGCACACTCAGATTTAACGAATTTAGTATCACTGGGTTCGACCGGAGTAGTGAATTATTTCATGAGAATCAACCTCAAAATATTCGATTTAATCTAGCTGAAGATGGAAAAAGTGTCATTGAACTCCAGAATCAGGAAGGTAATTACGAAACATTTGGAAATATAGAACAAAGTAACGCCCGATTACCAATTGGTAGTGTTGCTATTGCTAGCGTTGAAAAAGGTGAAGTATATACCACCTCTGTTACAACCAAAGTACCCGGACTACCAGAACTTACATTTAAAGTAGGTGAAGTTAATAAGTTTGGAAATTCCCAAAGGTTTAATAATGAACCTGTAATGTTAACAATCGAAAAAGTTGACCTGATTCGTGAAGACTATAGCATTTATCTTCAAAATGGTAATAAACCTGAGAAACTAGGCAACATTGATAAGGAATCAATCAAAGAGGGTATTGCTCAAGGTTGGCTAGCAGAAAAACCCGTTAATGGGCAACAGTTACAGCTTAAAATTCAAACCATCATCACCGGACAAAATGCCTATGCAATAGCAGAGACATCTCAGGGAAATTTTTTACGAATTAATATTACTAATCCAAAATACAAAAAACAGGAGATTAGCAACCAAGCATTTAAAGAAAGTTTAGTTAGAGCATTTGATAAAAAGCACGTTTATATTGCTAAAATTGGTGATCAATCACTCGGTATTATTGGTCAGCATACTGAACGCCTCGAAGCCGAGTTAAATAGAGAGAATGTACAAAGACAGTGGCAAAGGAAAGAAAGTAGCACTGTACAAAAACTAATTGATACAGGTATTATTCGCTTAAACCAACAACGAACTACTATCCCTGTAGAGATTATCAGTAATGAAAGTACCTGTAAAATAACTATTAATCCAGAAACAGTACAGTATCCCGACAAGTGGGTTAAGCGCAGTCAGCTTATCAGTAATGAACAGCCTGTCAGAAACGAACAGCAAGAAAAACGTAACCAAATACTCGGTAAAATTAACGAACGTCCTACAATCATATTCCAAGATAAAGAACAAAAATTAGTAGGGCTTTTAGGATTAGCAGTTGATGAAAATATAACTGAAAAAACCAAAAAATATCTAGAAAAAGTAGGAGTATCATACGAACAGCTTGCCATATCACAAGCTCGGTTAGAAGCCAAAAAAGGTATGACTGTATTCGTACTTGATGAAAGTACTATTAGTGACGAACTAAAACAAACCTTTATTGACCGTGCTGGTGGTAATATCAAGAGTGCAGATACACCGTCACAAATCCCTCCAGTCGTTCCAGAACAAACTGTATATTTTTATAACCCAAACCAACAATATACTTCTCCAGATGGATCGCAGGTAGAAGCTAAAGAAGCTCTCGGATTAGTTGTTCCCGCACAAGACGCGATCGCTGTAGCTACATGGCTAGAATCAAAATCTACTGAAAATCATTATTTTATTGAGAGTAACACAGCTACATTTATTTTTAATAAAAATGAGATTAGTGAAAAAATAAACCAGGAATTAAATAGTTTACTTGGAGAACCGATTAATATCAGTGAAGTTGATGGATTTGACCGTTACGAACAACTTAGTGCAGAGTTAAATCAAAGAGTTGCAACTGAAGGTAGTTTTTTAAAATTAAACCAAATTCCAGAAAATAGTGAGTACAAAAAAGCTCTACAAGCACTACCTAACCGTCCCAGAGAGCTTAATCAAGAGGATTCTCCAGTACCAATTATTCCTGCGAAAGCTGTACCAGAAAAGAATATAACTAACATTCAATCAAATATTAACGCCAGAGTTGCAGGAATTTCACAAGTTTATCAAAACGCGGTTGAGATACAAGTATTAACAGGTACACAATCAAAAGCTAATAATCAAGCAATATTACTACCAAACTCGCGCCAAGCCGATCAAACTAAAGCTATCGAAATATTGGGTAAGGTAAGCGAGGAAAAAGTAGAACAATTGCGATCGCACCTTGAAACCCACCTCAAACCTGTACTTGAAAACGATAAATCCAACTACGCACTACTGAGACAAGTCGCATGGGTCGGTGCAAAATGGGATTTAAAAGACAAAGACTTCAAGCCAGGGGTACAGGACAACAAGTTAATGGAACTTGTCAAACAAGTATATCCTGACGCTGATATTGTGCTGGTAACTTATTCCAAAAACCCCGGCGCTGGCATCAACTACCACCGCGATGACTCCTACGCCGCGACGGAAGCCCGCAGCATTAATATCGGAAATTCTGATTGGGGGTATCGCGCTGCTAAGGAACGAATGGCATGGACTAGGGAGGAAAATCAGGACGCACAATACCAAGAATTTAAACTTGAGTCGGGTACAGTAACCCGCTTTAACTGCAAGAACGAACACGCTGCCCTCAATACTGAGGCTGGCAGATGGTCTGTCAACATCTGGTCAATTAAAAATGACCTGGGCAGAGAAAACAGCGTTCGCCAAAAATTTGAGAACTTCCTCGCCTCAAACCAACTTCCTCTTGCAGTAGTCCAAAGCAACAGCGACCTCACCATCAAAACTAACGAGTGGACACCTGGGGGAGAAATTAAAGTAGAACGTAGCTATACAAGCCTCAGAGAAGTCACCCGAAACATACCCTCAAACTCTTCAAACCAACCAACTGTCGAAGAAATTATCGCCATCGGGAATTCTACTGCAATACGCGCTGCTAACCCTCAGGTTCCAGACAACCCGACTATATCTGGAAAACCAGTACCAATGGTTTATTCGCTACATCCGCACGGCGAACCTTCCAAAGTACCAGCTGATACAACTATCGATGCCATGCGCGGATACGGTAGGATACACACCACCAGAGGTGTAGATTACCAAAAAACTTATGGTGTCAAAGAGGGAGATATTGCGGTAGCCCTTGGTAAAAACGGCGAGCAAGTTGCTTTCCGGGTGGGTAAGCAGTACAAAATTACCCCCGAAATGATTCAAGATCCAAGTTACCAGCAAGCCTGGGCGAAATGGGAAAAGCATTCACCGAAAGAACTTACCCAAACCCAGGCGAGTAAGAGTCAGGTATATGGCTTATTCATGGAACCGCTAGGGGATTACGTCAATGGCAAAATTGTTCCGTTCCCAACCATCCAAAAACAAACTCTCACCCCGGTAAATATCAGCCCCGACTCCAAAGATGGACTTGGAGTAGCACTCAGCCTTGCCACTGCACTCGCCAAAGAACAAGGCAAGCTGCAAAACGATTACCAAGTTTCAGTCAATAATAATCCAGAAGCCCCCGCCGGACGATATGGAGTAGAGAACCATGTCCGAAAACCTGAAGGAGTAGCATACGCATCCGCCGAACACGCATTTAACCACCAAAAGCAGCTGCATCCATCGGCTGATGAATACAAGTTAATGGTAGAAGTCCTTCAGGCTAAACTCGAACAACACCCCCGGCTAACTGAGGCGATCGCCAAACGCGGAGGAGTCGATTGGTTAGAGAACTGTACAGCAGTTGCAACAACGGGAGTAACCCCGCACCAATCGCCTGAAATTGGGGAACCCGCTCACAACATAGGCTCCATAACGCATTGCCTCACCAATATAACTAACGCTCAGGACAAACAGTGGGAAGGTAAGGGTAAAGAATCCGCATTTATTCAAGCCCTCAGCGAAGCATACAGCAATATAACTGAAAAGTCACAACAAACTACAGTACAAACTCAGCAGGAAAAATCCGAACAGACTGATCGGCCGCTAACAAATCCACTATCCCAACTCGAACCCATAAACGCTGCCGTCGCTGAACACATGAAAAAAGATATTGCGATGGCACAAATAGCCACCCAGTTTATCGGTAAATCAGCTGCACCCCCCGAAACACCTTCAAGCACCCGTAATTACGAGCAAGCATGGGGAGAACGCGCCAACACAGGAAATTACTCGAAAGACGACATCATTATGGTATCCGGGTCTGGCCCGTGGCGCAGAGTGACAAGCGAGCGAATTGCCCAAACTTTTGAAAATCACTACAAACCGTTACTTAATAAGGCAATAGAAGCGAAAAGCTCTTTCATAGTCGGAAACGCACAAGGAACTGATCAATTAGTTCAAAATTATCTTCAAGAAAAAGGGTACAAACTAGAACAAACTTCCCAAGGATACGCTGTATTTAATTCTGTAGAAAATACCAAAATTAGTACCAACACTATTTCTTCCAATACACAAGTATCACATAACCCATTTCTTGCTAAAGACAAGAGCATTTTCCCTCCACAACAAAGTCAACAACCAAATATTGACCAAGCACTCGCATCACCTTCTCAACCCAGAATACAGCAGGTTGGAGCGATGGATAACATTATCGAGCGGATGAAAGCTAATACAGTGCAAAATCTTCAAGACTGGTATGTAGCATCTGAAAAGCTCGGTAAATCAGAAATATATCTCAAGAGAATTCAGGAGGTAACTGATTTATACATCAAAGAAAATATCAGTCTTGAGAACGCTTTTAAGGCAATGGAGCGAGATATTAAGGAGCTAGAAAAAATTAATGAAATGACCAGTCTTGCCCAAAGCTTAGTTAAAATTATTGGACAGGAAGATATCAATGGCATTATGTCAGTACAAACAGAAAAATACCAAATTGCTACAAAAGCCCAAGACAACATTTACTTAGTTAAAGATAAAAATGACAATATATTATTATATGTCAAAGAAGGAAAAACCCAAGTAAGTAACATCAGCAATGAAACATTACAGGATTTTAAGTTCATGAATTCCCGTATCAATAATGCTCTCAAAGATGTCAAAAAAGATTTAGTGGAGAGGTAATTTTAGTATGAAAGAACTAATCGAACTTCCAGTAGAAGGTTTAACTCCAGCGATGCAAGCCAGTCTCCTCAGAGAATTGATCAAACAGCTTAACATCCCTGATGATAAATTTGAAGAATCTGCAAAAAAGCCTCCAACTGCTGAGGAAACAAAAGAGGCTGTGCTAAGGTTGAATTCGGAAATTAACAGAATCAGTGAAATACTGCAAGATGAAGCAAAAGTAAACTCTACAGAACTTGAACCTATCACTTTTGTTAATCAAGAGTCATCTTCAAAAGCCGAAGCAAGCCAGTCTACAAGAAAGATAATTGAACCAGAGGTTATAAAAAACCCCACAAATAAAAATGACGACAATAATGGCAACCCAGTAGAAGAGAATCCAGAAGATAGAGTACAATCTCTTACCGCCGATTCCCAAATTAGACAGTTTGTTATTCCTGTAATTTTAGACCGCTTAAATTTATTTGGAATATCAGACAAAGAGACACAAAGTGTCGTTTATAAAGGTGAAGCATATACTGCAAGTCTAAAATTAGAAGAAGATTCGCAAACTCTTAGCCTTGATAGAAATTTGCCTGATTACGAAGAAAGTCGAGAAGCACTCTTGGCATCTCGTGACAATAACTCAGAAGAGTACTCTATCACCATTAATAATCTCACCAAAGAGGAATTTGAACGTTTCAAGACTCTGTTCAATGAGCAACAAGCACGCCGCGAACAGAGTCAAAAACAATTCAAAAACCAGGATTCTGGTAAAGAGCTAGATTAAATCAACCCAAACCACACGCCATACATAAAAGCTATAAACCCAAAAATTAGCTTTTTATTAAAACTCAGGGGAGTCTTGGGACAAATAACAACTGCAACAGCAAAATAGTAAAAGGACGCTGTAAAGTCAAACAAACTCGTCGGGTTAACAGGCAATCTGCCTAACCCGACCAAACATAGCATTCCCATCAAAGACCAAACAACAATCTTTTCTATCCATCCTAAAATTTTATCGATCTTCATAAAAAATTATTTATTCCTCCATCAATTCGCTGATAACTATTAAAAGCAGTACTGATAAATAAAATCACCTAGTAAATAGATTGCTTAATGAAAACTACATAAACCACCCAATTACTTTGTAAAGTTTTTACAAATAATAATAAAGATTTTAAATAAGCTAATTATTTTATAGTAATTGTAAAGATTAAAAATTCTAAAAAAGGTAAGTGCTATAAGTATTATTATCAGGGACAATACCAATACCAAACCAAAAAAGCATATAATATGAAACCTATTAATGTTGTCATCATCGAAAATGAGAACATATCTAGGATTGGCGCGGCAACAATATTATCTGAAACTGGTGCAATCCAAGTCTGTGGCGTTGCCAAATACGGAAAACAAGGAATAGAAATTGTTGACAAAGAAAAGCCAGATATCGTAATTATAAATATTGATTTACCGGATATCGATGGCATTGATGTAATAAGCACAATTAAATCCAAACACGCATCAATTAGAATTGTGGTTATGACTGCAAATAGCAGCCGAGATACCATTAACGCGGCAATTAGTAATGGCGCAGACTGCTACTACTGTAAAAATAGCCTTAGAGAAGAAGTAGGAGAAAGATTCGTTGAAGCAGTAATGGCTGCGTACAATAACGAATCATGGATTGACCCAACTATTAATCGTATTCTGATCGATAGTCTCAGGTCAAATGACACACCCGATAGAAATGCACTAGATTTGTTAAGTGATTTCTCTAATAAAGAAATCACAGTTCTTCAATTAGCTGCCGGAGGTATGAAAAATAATGAAATTGCCAATGTAATGTATGTTTCAGAAGGTACAGTAAGGTCATATCTACATAATTCATTTATCAAGCTAGGAGTCAAAGATAGGTTAAACGCTATCCGCGAAGCAATCCGCCTGGGAATCCTCAGCTTTAAAGACATGAAAATCGAAGAAGAAGTTACTCAAGAAACCCACACAAGAGTCAAAACCAACCAAAAAAGTCAAAAAGATACAGCTAAAACTAGTAATAAGGGATACAAAGGCTGGGTTGCCTAGAAAATTAATCAACTGCAATTATGCAGCCACCTGAATACTTCTTCTGCTGGCGGCAAGTTTTAATGATAGCGGCGTTTTTAACATAAATACTACGCGCTACCTTACCTTCATTGGATTTAGCCCAATCCAGAAGCTTTTTATCTTCGGGTTGTAAGATGGCAGATCCAGAAGCCGCCTGCTGAAAAGTTACACTTCCAGCGATGGTCTTGTATGTAAAAACACCAATTGCAGTCCCTAAAGCTAGTACAAAACCCAATACCCCGGCCACTTGTGCCAATCGCCAATTACTTACACCCAAGTGAGGTAAAACCCCACCAGCTTGCTTAGTCATCTTAACTAAATCCTTCGCCGCTTCTGCGATCGCACTCTTTTGTTGTTGTATTGCCACCTTAGAAGCACTATTAAGCTTATCGTCTACCATGTCAGTCCAACCCACCACAAGGGAGTCAAGCCTACCTGGTAGCTGCTGCAACGCAAACTGAGTTGTACCCAGTTCCGCATATAGGTTAAACAAGGGGTCATCAGGCCGAATACCCAATTTCAGTATCCAATCAGTAACCTCTGCTTTTTTTTCTTCAGAATATTCTGCAACAACTTTTTCAACAACTTTTGCAATATTGGTCATAGGTTGTTTAAATAGTCAATTTGAAATCTCACTGTTAATTTGGTAAAGCAAATAATTACCATTTCTCAGATTCAACATCTTCAGTTACATCAAAATTGGAAGGATTTTGTTGATTTGCACCTACAGAAGCTAGTTCTGTAAAGTTCTTACTCAACCCTAGATAACTAGAAGCTATTCCATTAGAAACAATAGAGTTATGAAAATTCTCCATCCAGTTGAATACTATCGAACGCTGAATAGTATTAAGAGGAGAGTTAGTTTCAATCAGTTGATCATAAGGTAAACAAGTATCCTCAAGCAACTGGTAAAAGTCATTATGCAATCCACCTAAAACTAGTTCCAAGCCGTTTAATTTTTTAATATCAGCTTGGAATTGACTCCCCTCATAGTATCGAAATTGCTTGCCAAAGTAATGATTTTGGATAACAGCATAATCAACCTGACTACCAAAATGCTGATATAAATCCTGAAGATAATCTTCAACACAGTCTTTACGGTGTGATATCGGGTGCAAGAAAGTAACACGATATCCTAGACAATTAAGATTTTCTATCAGTGAAACATCTCTATCAAAAAACTTGAATTCTCGGAGGTTTTGACCTGGCATATCAGTCAAAATCACTTCAATTTTCGGAAACATTTCTAAGTCGAGTAATAACCTATCAGAATCACCTCTAGAGAATCCCAAATGGTTTATCTCAAAGCGTTGTGTTTGATACATCGATAGCTTATTGCGATGCCCGTGATAGAAAACACGCACATTGAGTTTATTTTTCAAGTACAACTCTAGCAAGAGCCTAGAAGCTGTAGACTTACCTACACGAGCATCACCCGATGTAATCACAAAACGCTTTCTAAACATAATAAACCAAGTAAACTACTAAATTAAGCAGCTATATCTTCAGATTGTAAATTTGAATCTTGATTTTTAGCTTTGTCTTTTTCTTCATTTTCTCTAAGCTCTTTAGACTTTTCAACAACTGCTGGATAGTAACAGTCATCTGGTTGTATATCAAAGCCAAATAAATTAAATGCTGGCTTAATTTGCGCTTCAAACTCAGCAAGCCAAGATTTAATTCTCGATTTAATCACAATATTTGTTTCTTTATGAGTCTGACCTTCATTAAATGTCAGAGCATGGCGGTCAATAAAGTCGTAGGATTTGTAGAATAAATCTGGCATCACAAGTTCTACCAGACCTTCTGCAAGCATATTTTGACGTAGAAAAGCGTCATTATATCGCTCAAATTTTTCTTCTTCACCATGAAATAAGTTCTTGACGACAATATAATCTACTTGATCTTTACAAAGTTCGCGCAGTTTTTCTAGAACATTTATGGAATCAAGAACCCTACTAATCACTGAAACCATCGTAACTTGACAATTAATATCGGTTTTAAGCACTTCAAAAAATGAAAGCTCTTTGACATAACTTTCAAAAAAACCTCCAGATTGTGCTGGTAAGTCTAATAGCGTAATAGGACAATCACTCTCATCTAAATTAATTAATAAATCGTCAGCACCACCTCTATGAAAAATATCAATGTAACGTATTATGGGTCGGTAGTCTTTTTTAAAATATCTTTCTAACTGAGGATTTCTTAAGTCAGCTTCATAAGTGACACAGGGTAAATTTTTATTAATGTACAGTTGAAATAGCGCTCGTGCAAAGGTGCTTTTTCCTACACCACCTTTATCACCTGTGACAATTATTAGCCGCTTTTGAGGTTTACTATTATTACTATTGGTTGTATTATCATTAGACATGACTTTTTGACCCTTATTGGTTCTATTTGGAGACATAACAATCCTCTACAAAGCAAATACACTTTGTTGATGTAAATCGAAACTTTTAAACCTTATTTTGAAGAAAATAATTCATTTGTAATAGTTACAAAACATTTAGTATAAGCAACCTTTAACGATAAAACTAGTTGATTATACAGCAATACGGTTCAGTTAAGGGTTATTGGCGAAGAAAATTGGTCTTTCAGACGCGATGAATCGCGTCTCTACATGAGGGTTTTGGGCTTAACTGAACTGTATTGGATTATACAGGTTCTCAGCAAACCACATAAAATAGCTATATCCTTCTATGAATACTTCCAGAATAAATAATCAAAAGTATACTTATGCAAAAATGTCAATGCCTGCATCAATTCTAAAATGCTCATATCCTTGCCCTAAAAATTAGCTATATGATGGAGCCAATAAAGACTCATTATTCAATGAAAACTAACTACTCTGTTTGACATAGATTGGTTTTAGTATGTAACCTTTACCTCAAAAAGCCAATCAACAAAACTTCAATATTTAAGCAACATTTGTTGATATATAAATTAGTAATAAATTTTATTTAGTTTGCCTAAAATTTCATAAAATATGAAAATGTATACAAAAATGTAGGTAATTCACTCAGCTAAAATGTCCTCCAATAAACTTATAAAAATCACAAAAATTACCAGATGAAAGCGATGCCTAGTTTAACCTCATGGAACGCTACTCAATAAAAAGACGAAGCTACAGATATGCGGGTTTAGAATCACCTTTTTAGTCTGGTGAAGACTTTGATGATGATTTCTAGTCAGTTTCAGTATCATCATCTAGCCAGTCATTATCTTCCTCTTCTTCATCTTCCTCAGTAAAAGCTAGTTCAAATACTTCTTGTAACTCCTCCGAATCTATAAGTCCATCATAATTAATGCAAAGGTCTTTTCTACAGTCTTTACAGATAACCTCACCGATTTCTGTATAAAGTAAATAGCTAGATGAGCCGCAACTGAAACAACCATAGTTAAACTTATCAAACTTTTCTAAAATTCTAATTGCAATGTTTTTGTCTTCTATGCCGAATTGCTCTATTGCCCATTTGATATCTAGCATAGTTATTTTCTGGTAGATTGAGCTTTGCTATATTTTGATTATCCCTCAAAACTAATCAATAACTACACTTATGGGATAGTGCTACTGATCCGCAGTTGTTACAGCGCGATCGCTCTTGTGAAAGGTGCGATGCCTACGGTGGTCACTGAGCGCGGCCGTTGTGCGGGCTGTTCGGTGTCGCATTTTCCCTTTAAGAGTATCTCATTGCTACCATGCCAAAAAACGAACTAAAGGCATAAGCTTGTTAGCCCCACTCCTCCTCTAAAAATTAATGCGTTCCCTCTGTCTTATCTTCTGAGGAATTCTGGGAAGAAATTTTTTTGGCGATCGCATCCAATATCGTTGATATCTGATCGGGACTATTTAAATTAACTTGGTATACATTCGTAGCATGAACTTGATTACTCCCTATTACCACTTGTAACCCAGGTTCACCCAGCAGATGCTTGATTAACTTAGCTTTTCCCTCGGCATCCAAGTGATCGCAGTTTTCCATTAATTTTTCTAAAAAATCATCCTCACCCTTATTTACCACAATAAGCGCCTAAGTGTATATGAAAAATTTCTCAGGCTATCATACTGCTACTTGCAGGTCTGTAGTATCCGTATTTTTTCCAGATATGGCCCCTGGTTGTAATACCCAAGCGGCAATCGCTTGTAGTATTTCAGCCTTTTCTTTCGGTGTGGCAGATTCAATTAGTTGAATAGGCGTTAACTCAACTACTCCTATTCTCGCTAGTGCTGGAATTCTACAATTTTCTGGCAGGGCATGAAGGATTTTGAAGTAATTACCAGCTTTTAGGTCGTTTTTGCCATCAAGAAACTTACTAATAGTACTCTCGTGGACACCAGCCCTAACAGAAATCTCTCTTGCTGTTAAGCAACTTTCCCTAATTGCTGTAATTAATATTTCTTGATGTTTATCCATATTGCCACTACTTGCTTTTTTTCAAGTTATTGAATACTATCAAATCTGTCTAGAAAATACAATTTAGCAAAAATCACACTGGCTTAATGGTGCTGGGGTGACAGTTTTGTGAAATTTTAGCGACTTTTACAACAAACTGGCTCTACTTGCATATGCGGGTAAGGGCAAAACTCGTTTTATCCATATTATGACAGACACAAAGATTCAGGGGAAGTTCTACCCGCTCCAACATGAAGAATGGCTAAGAGCCTGCCGGGAATTAACCCCAGCACAGAGGGATGTACTCTACTACCTTCGCACTCTCGACCCATACAGCACCGGAATGGAAGTATCACCCTCAAGGATTGCCAAGGATTTATCTACCGCAGAAAAGCCAGTTCACCGCAGTACTGTAGGCCGTGCCCTCAAAGCGTTGGATGAAAAGGGATTTGTCGATATGGAGCTTCTTAAGGTTAAGGTTCACGTTCTCACCAAAGGCTTGCACTGTTGCGATGAGGTAACAAGTTGTGATGAGGCAACAAGTTGCGATGAGACAACAAGTTGCGATGAGGCAACAAGTTGTGATGAGGCAACAAGTTGCGATGAGACAACTTTGTTGCCTGACCGCAACTTAGGTGATCATGACGCAACTTGCGCGATCGCTACGCAACTTGCGCGATCGCCACGCAACAACCACGAGCCAGAAGTATTGCCAGATAAAGATTCCAGCACACCTAAGATTAATAAGACTTATTTAGAATTTATAGACTCTCTCTCAGAAGACGAGCGAGCGAATTTTTTGAATTTTTGTGAGGAAAAGACAAAGAATCTTAGCCAGCCAGTGAATGACATTGAGGCTTGGTTAGCTCACACCACTAAAGCTGGACAGAACCGTTGGGAAGTTTATTACAAAAAATTTGTGACCTACCAACAAGCCGAGTCCAAAAAATCTCAAAGTAGCCGTAGCAGTCAAATGAAAAAGTTTCAAGAGGAACTTGAGCAACAACGACAACAAGCTATGTCCATGTACGGCAACACAGTATGAATCAATCTAAAATCTCAACTAGCTTATGGCTGAACAACTAAGTTTTCATTCTTCAGGTAGCGATCGCCTGCCACCCCAAAACATTGAGGCGGAAGAGGCGATTTTAGGTGGTATCATGCTTGACCCAGAAGCAATAGGTAGAGTGAGCGATTCTTTGATTCCAGAAGCTTTTTACATCAGCGCTCACAAAGATATCTATCAAGCAGCGCTGCGCCTTCACAGCCAGGGTAAACCTACAGACTTGCTCTCTGTCACCAGTTGGCTGACTGACCATGAAATACTAGTCCGTATTGGCGGGAGAAATAAATTAGCAACTCTGGTAGACCGCACGGTGTCAGCTGTGAACATCGACGCTTTGGCAGGGTTAGTAATAGAAAAATACCTGCGGCGGCAGTTAATCAAGGCTGGCAATGAAATTGTGCATCTGGGTTACGAAACTGAAACTGAGTTACCCAAAATCCTTGATCAATCACAACAGAAGGTTTTTCAACTTTCTAACCAAAGCTTTGGTTCAAACACCGAACACAACAGCACAATTACTATTACAGCTTACAAGGAATTAGATTCAGGAAGCCCTATCTACTCTACAGGACTTGATGAACTCGATAATTTAATGGTCGGATTTGAAAGCGGTACGCTCACCATAGTTGCGGGTAGACCGTCAATGGGAAAGTCCCAAATTTCGTTGCAACTAGCTCTCAAGATGATATTGCTCCACAATTTACCTGTGGTTATCTTCTCGCTGGAGATGACCAAAAAGCAATTAGAGTACAGGCTGTGGAGTTTAATTAGTGTCACCAATGCCTACAAACATTTAGGATTAACGCCACTGAAGAACGATCGCATCCGCAGACATCGAGCCAAATTTCAACCTTTAGCAGATTGGGAATTCACGCTTATTGCCAAAATCGTTGATATTGCCTCAGAACTGCCGCTTTATATGAATGATTCAAGGGGCATCACCGTTTCACAAATTGCATCAGAATGCCGCCAAATTAAGGCTAAAGAGGGAAAACTGGGGCTAGTTGTAGTTGATTACCTGCAAATGATGGCAGAGGACTCTGGAGGCAACCGCAGCTATGAACTAGGAGATGTAGCCAGGGGACTTTACAAAATGGCAGGGGAACTGGATGTACCCGTGTTAGCACTGTCGCAAATCTCTAGGGGAGTTGAGGGTAGACAGAATAAGCGCCCAATGATGAGCGACCTTAGCCAATCGGGAATTTTAGAAATGGTGGCAGACAATATTATTCTTGCTTACCGGGATGAGTACTATAACCCAGACACTACAGAGCAAGGAATATTAGAGCTAATCATGGCTAAAGCACGGCACGGTGAAACAGGCACAGCAACGGTATTTTTTGACAAGTCCTATGGAATTATCCAGAATTTGCGTTGATGGAATATCTGAGTCCTCAAACTCCTGTCGAAACCATCCGCCTCCTGTATCGGAATTTTTACTGGGGGGTATTGATAATAGCCCTAGTAAAAACTTTAAAGAAATAGAAATACCCCCCAGTAAAGACAACCCTAGTAAAAAGCCTGAACAAATAGAGATATCCCCCAGTAAAGATAGCCCTAGTAAAAAGCGCAGAAATTGGGGTGAGGGTAACGGCACTATTCATTGGCGCACCATTACTAGGGGTGGAAAGGACTATCCCCAGGCTTATTATCATTGGCAGGAAAAAGGGAGCAAGAAAACCAAGTACATTCCCAAGCAAATACTTGGGGATATTCAAGAAGCAGAGTTCAAGAAGCGCCCAATTAGAGAAATTTTGACATTACTGGGTGTTGTGCCTAGCCCTATTAAAAACACATTACTGGGGGATATGGAAAACAGCCCTAGTAAAGATGTTGAGCAGCCAGAAATACCCCCCAGTAAAAATAACCCTAGTAACAATAGCGAACAGTCAGAGATACCCCCCAGTAAAGATAGCCCTAGTAACAATGTCGAACAGTCAAAGATATCCTCCAGTAAAGATAGCCCTAGTAAAACTAGACGACACAAAGGATTAGGTAGTGGCTCCATTCAGTGGAAAACCATTACCCTTCACGGCAAAGATTATCCCCAAGCTTGGTATCACTATGAGTTTTGGAAGGATGGCGATCGCCTGGTTAAAAAGTGCAAGTATATTCCAAAACGACTATTAGGGAGAATAGAGAAGCTAGAAGCAGATAAAGCACCAGTTAGAGATATCTTGTCAATATTGCGAGTAAAATTATAGAAAAACTTCCTAAAAATCGCGTAAATTGTAAATATCAGGTAAGTCTATTACAGGTTTACAATAATGATTATTAAAGGGGTGGTTTTTAATTGACACCAAAAATAGTTGCATAATTTCAAAGCTTAGTCTCAAAGCTTTACACAGATTGGTTTGTGATTTTTCTGACAAGTCTATTGTTGACGACAACTTTTTAAATCCCAGTACCAACCGGGGCTTTTCATCAAACTCTAAGCAAGCATTTCCACAAACTCGACCACTTGAGCAGAAGTCACTTGTTGTGCGATCAGAAAGTCAACGAGTCCATCGAGTTTTTTACGGTTGTAGACGGTAGAATAGCCTTGAATCTGGCGTTCCTTGCAGAACTGTCGTAGCTTCCGCGCACCTAAATCCAAAAGCTTCTTCCTCTCTTCCGTAACGTCTATTAGCACAAGTTGTCTGGCTTCATCCGCAAACCTAGTTTCAACAACTGGCGGCGCAGTTTCAATAATCGAAGATTCTGGTTCAGAAAATTCTTCCTCATCAGAAACAGCACCAACCACAGTCAAATCCCCCTGAGTTTCAAAAACTGACGACTCTTCAGAAATCACCGCAGCGCTATTACTAACTTGAAGTGATGCTGATTGACCAGGGACAAAAATCACATACAAGATTGGGAAGATAATCAAAAACAACTCGATTGGAAACAAAACATCGTTAACAGATTGCACAAAAGGTGATATTGCAAAAGCAGACATAATGTGATTCCTCCATGAATTACTGATGGGCGGCGTTGTAGCGGCTTGCCACCCAGTAGCGGGGGGAAACCCCCGTACTGAGTGAAAGCTTTTACACGTATCCCATCCACCAGTAGGAGGAAGGAGGGTAAATTGCCTTTAAGCAATTAGACGAACCAAGTTTTCCAAAATTTGCAGTTGTTGAATTTTAGAAATTACCAATCCAAGATACAGAAATTGCAAAAATGTGATTTTTCCGACTTGCACCCGCAGCTTTTAGAAACTTCCTTATTCATCCCAGCACTCCAAATTTTTTACTCTTAAGGTAGTTGACGTAACTAACCAAGTTGTAGTTATATTTGAGTTCTTGGGGAACAAAAGTTGAGTAAGGATGCAGCGCTACACCATCACGGCGAAAGCGGTGACAAGGCGCATATATATCAAAAAAGATAGATATCTCATCACCATCAACCTCGATTTGGGCTATGCCCTTGAGTTCCTTCGCAAACTCCGAAACTCGCCTTGATGCTACGTAGTCAAAGACCACTACATTTCGAGTGCGGAAATACTGGATGTAAGAAAGAAGTCTCGCTTCCGTACCAAGCTCAAGCAGTCTATCAGAATGTTTCAGCAAGATACCGGAATAAGAAAAAGAAAACCTACGATTAGCGTATTCATCCCACAAAATAAGGTCGCCGTAAAACTTGCAAATATTCGCCTGATTGGACGATATTTCTCTATTTAAGCTTTCGACAACAGCATCATCTTCAAATGGAAACAACGCCTTACGTTCATCCCATTGCTTATCTGGACAGCAACCATCTTCAAACCATCCGTATGAATGAATGCCACAAACAATATTATTGGCACCATGCAGTAACTTACTGTCACTGGAAGCATAACTTTTCCGTCACGGAAGGCTTATGCTTCTAATACACTTCAGAAAAGTTATGCTTCCAAGCACAGATGAACAAAAATATTGGTTTATCCCAAAAGAATAGGTTGAACATGATTTATTAAATCATGATTATCGTGGTGTATCAATTTTCATAACCGAGTTCCTGTCGAGTTTTAAATAAGGCATCTTGAAAAAATTGCTCCCGTGTATATCCTGGTTTGGTTAAAAGTTTCCTAACTTGAGCAAGAGTAGGTTCTTTTCCTTGGTTATGAAGCTTAGAAATAGCCTCATTCATTTCATGAATCACTTGATTTCTCTTCTCTAATGTGCAAGCGTTTCGATATTCTTTGTGACGCTTGGAGATTTGATAGCAAAGTTCAGGGAAGAGTTTATACAATTTGGCACTCTTTATTGGGAGACTTTTCGTAAGAGATTGCATTGAAGGAGGAGGATTTACTATGAGTGCTGCTTCCAAAAAATTTCTGATTTCTAGAGAATACTGATTAAAATTTTTCAAACGCTCAGTACGACGATGGAGCTTGAGTGCTTGATATAATTCCGGACAATAATATTTGATAGAATGCCGAGAACACTTAAGCCTTTTAGCAACTTCTGTAATACTTGGGGGAACTTCTTCGAGAAGAGCTTGTGTAAGAACTTGTCGAATTTTTATCTTGTCTAATTTTGTTGGCTTTGGTTTATCATGTTGCTCTTTTCCTTTGACAAATAGCTGAGAACTAACCTTTAATTTCCCAATAAGAGTATTAATATCTTCGGTAAAAAATTTCAGAGGAGATGTTTGGAAAGCGGATGTAATTTGTAAGAGTTTATCAATTCGGGTAACTCGTTTATTGTAAAGGTAAATAAGTATGTTTTCACTACGAACACCAATAAAACGAGTAAATGTAGCTATTTCCCCTTTAGTAATATTATTAGCATTCAAATAAGTATTAAGAACTTGAGCAGTTCTATCCCTAGTTGGTAAAGAAGATAGGTGAGGAGCAGCAGCGATTAATTCCCCCATACTGATTGTTACATATTCTTGCCATTTAATATTATCTTTATATATGGTTTGATGGTAGGTTTGAATTGATGAGGAAGATCCTAACCAGTTGCCACAGTGGGAACAGTAACCAAGTTGCATCTGTTTTCCGATTATCGGGAGCGTCTGACGGCAATGAGGACACTCCTCAAGTAAATATTGATAATGGTGAAGACAAATTTTAACTGGATCAAGAAACCAAAGTAAAGGAATATATAAAGGTTTTTTATTTGTTTGCCATTCTTCATAGCAAACTGGACACCAAGCTTGATGGTCACGAAATAGTTGATGATAAGTAGTAATCTCAGACCAAGAAAGCATCGTGAGAAATGATAAATCATTACGTAAAGTTAAAGCTTCTAGCTGTTGAGATAATTTAGTGCTAGTTAATCCTAATCCATTGAAAGATTTGGAATTGTGAGGCGATCTAAGTAATCGGTAGATTATTTGGCTATAATCAGATAAATCTTTTCTATCAAAATCCTTGAGAATGTTGGGATGAAGTAGCTTGTTGACAGTCACACAATGAGCTTGAGATAAACGAATTATATAACTGGTCAAACTTTCACAATCAGGTGTTCCAATTCCAATTGGCTCTAAAGAATATAAACGGCTACATTCGGAAATTTCCGGTGGGTGTAATTCTAACGATTCATAAATACTTAATTTCTTATACTTCATGAGTTTCAATCCCTACGGAATCCCGTTGAGGTTTTCGTTGACCTACAGTTTTTTTACGTTTTTTAAATTGAGAAGATTGCTCCTGTGATTGTTGAAGTTCTTTTGGAACTTTTTGTCTGAAGACGGGTTTGCCTCCCAAACCTAATTCAATACGTAGTTTTTCAACTTCACCTTCAATCTCTATGGCTCTTTTTTCACCCTCTTTGATTGCTTTAAAAATGTTTCGACATTGACCTACTGATAAAGCTCGTCGTTCTAAATGACTAAGAGTGATTATGTTTGATTCTTCTGCTAAGGCATCAGCCAAAGCATTGTTTAACCAATTTTTTAGAATGCCAACACATCCTAAACTGCGTTCATAGAGGTAGTTCCAATTGGATAAAAAATCAGGTTCTTCAACTGTTGGAATTTGACCTTGGAAATTCCAAATAACACTCTGCCAGATTTCTCTGTCTTCGATGAATTCGGCATTATAACGAGGCAAGTGAATATAAACACTACGCCGACTTAATTGATCACCAATATCGTGAAGAGTTAGCAACTCATAGGTTCCAATTAAACCATGTAAAACTTCTGTACGATTAGCTAGAGATTTAATAGCTTCTGGGACATCGGTTAGTTTACGTCCGCTGGCTACCGCTAGTAGATGATGAGCTTCATCAATAAAGAAAGTCTGAGGTCGTCGGTGTTTCAGGGATTGTTCTAATGCCCATCCCAAATCAGTTTCAAGAATTTTTTGCTTAATTACAATTTTCCCTTCATTATCTGAGTAAATGCCTTGTACTCCGTAGTTAATCTTGTGATTAATAAATTCCTTTGGTTCATGAAGAGCATATAAACATCGTTTGAGATGATCTTTAGCATTGAATAGACCAGATTTTTGTACAACTGCTTCTACACTGGCAAATGGAATGCGCCCTCGGTCAACTTCCATTTCTTTCCATAACTCTTGGACTATCCATTTTTCAGTGAGCAAGCGTAATTTGGTTTTGCCTACTCCTGTGGGACCGAAAATAAAAATAATTTTGGACTCTCCGCAATGGCGAATAATAGGTTTGAGAGTTTCAAAAGCTTCATAAAGATAAGGGTGCGCCATTGTATAGTTATCATAATAATTTAGTCGGACTTGAAGTGGTGCAGTAAGTAGTTCCAGCGGAAATAGTCTGGCTGTTGACATGATTAATAAATTTTGAAGATTTTGAGTTTTTGAGGATTAACTAATTCATTAACTTCTAATTCAGATTCTGTTGAACTATTCAATTTATCCTGTTCTTTTTCTTCATCGACATTTGGGGTTTGATTGTAGGGACTTAGCAAGGGTAGTTCTCCTTCAATAACCTGAAAAACTTCCTGTGCTTGTTTATCCCGCAAGCGTTGTTCGAGTAAAATTTCCTCAACCTCAAGGCTGGCCAGAAATTCTCCGAGTTGTTTAGCTCGAATTCTGTAACTAGAAGCATGGTTTTGTTTTTGTTTCTTAAGTTGGGTAGTTGCTATTTGAATTTCTTTTTCAGAACGTCCTCGGAATAAAGAGTAATATTCACTAATGCACTCAACCCATTGACCCCGAACATAAGCATAGGCAATTCCTGCATTAAAAGGGTCATATCTAACATTGACTGAAGTATTTTCTATTTCTGGGTCACGAAAGGTATTTGACCAGTAGTATTTCTGCTCAACTTTGATTCCTTTTCCCGGCTGTACTTTCGCTCTACTCTTGTTAGTAGTAGGCAAAGTTAGGATGCGGAAATTTTCGTCATAGGAAATGCGACGATGCTCACGACTACCATATTGAGCAATTCCTGCACTGAAGACTTCTCGTGGACTCTGCCCTTCTAAACCCGGATGTTCAATGGTGTCATAAATAGAGTAAGCCCATTCACAGAGGTATAAGTACAACCATCCCAAAGTCCACAATGATAAATTCTTGGGACTGACTGATTGGGTCATCAGTCTGACTTTTTTTGTAATTTGGGTATTGCCTGCTAAATTGTAGAAAAACTGGGTGTTGGTGGTTCCAAATAACCGTTCACACACGCTACTAAATCGAGATTTGCTGCTAGGACGATGCTTAAGAGTACATCCAAACAAAGCTAGCAGAGTTTCAAAATAAGTGCTGTAAAATTCTTTAGCGTTATCTGTGACGATGGTTTGAGGCAGTCGTCCATAACGTTTTACACATATTCGCAGAACCATCATACAAGAACGATATGAAGGAGGATCATAGCTGGCATAAACTGCTAAAATCCGCCGAGAAAATGCATCCACAAGCAATGTTATCCAAGCTCTCCCAAGAACTTTTCCTGTTTTAGAGCATCTGAGTTCAATATCTGATTCGGTATGGTCAATATGGCAAATATGGAAGGGGAAATCCCCATGACGAGGTGTTGTTACTTCTAACTCCCAATAAAAGGGTTCTAACCGATAAGCAGAGCGAAGTCCTTCTCTTTTGAGAGTTTGTTCGTAACCAGAACGTTTTTTAATTTCTTTGATAAAAGTTTTGTAACTGGGAACTTGAAGCTCAGAGATTCCGGTTTCGACACAGAAGTGGACAAATTCGTTATAAACTGACTGTTTGCGTTTTTGTTTTTTGGTTTCATATCTTTCTATAATAAATTTATCTATCAAGTTGAGAATATGTTGAGGTAATTTTCGATTTCGATTACCTTTTTTGTTCTCAAAATGCAGTATTCCTAAGTACCCATATCCATATTTCTGTTGTGCTTGTCTGTAAGCTGTTAACCAAATTCTTAAAGAGCGTTCTTGTGGTGTATTCGTTTTAATAGGTTGTCCATCCAAATAGGGTTGAATCAGATGATAAGGACGATTAGCTGCCATTAAGTCTGGGAAGCTAGCTTTTTTGAACAAATCCATTACCTGGTTGTTAATTTCATCAGTTTTTTGAGTAGTGGATTTGGTGATTTTGCCCTGTTTTACTAACTCATCAAAAGTGGAGAGAGATAATGTGACAATTTGCTGTTCTGATGTTTGAAGTAAAACTTCTGTTTCTCCTACTAAAGTAATAGTCAGACTTTTGCCGCTATACAAAACAGTTATACCAGGGATAAGTTCAACTCCTGGTGAGTGAATAGTATTTGTGGTTGATTGAGATAGAATAATTGCGTTGTAGGTTTCTTCGTACAGTTGGTCAATAAACAAAAGACATTTTTGGGCTTCTACCAAAGGAGATGCTGTTAAATTTACATAGATTTCTTCATTAGCAATCAGATGATAAATATCGTCTGTGCTGACCCCTTCGCCATGATGAAGGAGATTCGCTAAGGTTATACCTGGTTGTGCAGATATCATTGAAAGGATGGTATTTCGAGTCGCTTTTGTCACCTCAAAAGCATCTGATTTGTAGTAATCTGCTAAAAATTCTAGGTTCCGATGTAGCGTCCAATTAATCTCGGCATTTGACCAAAGGCGGAAAAAAAAGCCAAATTGTTGAGCATATTGTTCAGCTGGTGGGCTGTGCCACTGATTATCATCATCTAAAACGTAACGCCGAGAGCTTTTTTGAGCTAATTGATTTAATTTATCTTCTGGTTTGCACTCTACCCATCCAACAGAGTTAGTACAAATAACAAAGAAGTCTGGGGTGATATAAAAACCAAGATTGCGTCCTGATGCTTCTTGATAACTGAGTTTAAAAGACGGAGGTTGGTCGTAATACTCTAGAACATCTTCATCATGTTCGAGTTGGTAGATAAAAGGGAGTTCTACTTTATGAGACTCAAATTGAATGCTCAATCCCATCTTTCGACTAGGGTAACGTCCTGTAACATTGTTATGAGCGCCTCTGACACGACGGGAGGGAGCAGATGAGCGGACGTGTTGGATTTCCTGTTGTGCTTTCTCTGATAGCTTTAGACAGCAGCACCATTGCTTAAATTCATCATCACTCAGCATGGCAATTTCCTCGCTATTCGACTCTCAGCATCGGGAGTGTAAGAATAGATATCGCCTAATATACATCTATATTGACTTAAATCAGATGTAAATTAACTCAATTTAATCTGGGTGATATGGGGAAGTAAAATAAGCTGAAAGTGAGCAGTAACTAATTTGTGAGCAAACGAATTAACATCACCTTACCCGATTCTGTATTAGATGATCTCGAGTCGTGGGCAGAATTCCAAGGACGCCCTACCGCTAATCTTGCTGCTTTTCTGATTGAGATGTCTATCAAAGAAGCAAAGGATAAGGGGATATTTCCTGATAAAACAGACTCTAATGACAATGTTCTAAAAAAGTAAGAGTTTCCTTGAGTTATTGATTTTTATGAAAACTAACTTGGACTCACAGAAATCTTATGCTTCCAATTTGGGCTTTCGGAAAAGTTATGCTTCTAGTCACTTAAAGATAAGCGTCATCATCCAATATGAACATAAGGGTTATAGAGTTTTTCACAGAAATGTTATTGTTCCACTGGCGGAAAAGTTATCCTTCCAGTGACACTTACACCCAGCACACACTTGCAAATAGCAAGAAGTAAATTCTTCGCTATTAACTGCATTAACATAGCGTCGGTGTATATCTAAATGTTCCTCTAAAGCTTCACAAGGTAAAGGCTTATATGAGGAAAAGGTTTGTCCAATTAATCTGTCTGGATCAATTTCATCACAGATTACTGCCAAGTCGTCAATGTGGTGAGAACGTAATTCCTCGTAAAGTACAAATTTTCGATACGGTTCTTCCTCAAATCTGCAAACAACCAAGCCCTTAAAATCAGAATGTCCCTCAAAATTCATCACCGTATAAGTGTAAATAAAAGGCACATCATTAGATTTTTCAAAGCTCTCATATTTTGTAAATACAAGCGGTTTTATGTCAGCTATTTTTGCAGGTTCTATCCTAGAATTAGTTTCCTCCGATTCTTCAACAATACTTAAGAAAGCACCGCCCAAGGAAGCAAAAATAATTCCGGTAAAGCCCAATACAATAGCACCAATGCCGGTAGAGGCAATTTGTTCAGAGCGTTCTTTCTCAATAATTGGGAATCCGCCCCTAGCTAAGTACAATAAACCCAAACCAGAAAAAGTTGCTATAGCGCCCAAACCAATAGCAGTCAAAGACACCATTCCAAAAGCAGCATTAATGTTTCTCAAGCAATTAAACGCAAACTTCTTCAACATAATTCATCCCTCCAAAATGCAGGTTACAAGGTTTTTAATTACTCTTGCCCCGGCACGAATTGGGATTTGCTGAGAACTACACCACTAACCTACCGCTTACTCTATTAACAATTCCAAAACTATTTAATAGATTCGTCCTGGTTAATTTTCAGTATCGGCAGTAGTTTCATTCCCAATGGTGATAGCAAGAGTCGAACTTGCTTGATTGCTTAAAACAATCATCCACCCAGAGTGGATATCACCAAAAAACGATATCTAAAAGCCATATATCTACTGTCCAAGAGTCCAAGTATTAGTTTCGTTTAATTCCAATCTTTCAAAATAGTTAGCAAAACCTGGAAAGTGAAAATATTCTAACGGCATCCGAGATATTAATAGTAAAGAAAAATTTTCTAGTTGAGCTAACTGTTGTAATCGAAATAAGTCGTCGATAAAACTATTGCTAACAAAGTGTAATCTATCAAAATTATCTATCACCAGCAGTTTATTATAACCATCAGATAATTTGCTTATGATATTTTGCCAATCCTGCTGGTAGTAAAAGCTGAAGCTAATAGGAATAACGTTGAATAGATGATCCACACTAAAAGGATGTTCAAGATTGAGGTAAACAGACTCTAAGTTAATATCCTTGAGTAAACAGTTTTTAACAGTAAGAGTCTTACCAATATTTTGCTTGCCCCATAGGTTAATATTCTTGCCTGCATTTACCCGATCGATTAACTGACGGTAGTCTTTATAACGTAACATTATCGTCATCCTTTAAATCCAATATATCCATAAATTAAATTGACACTAAATATGTGATTTTTTGGCTGTGCTTCTCTAAGCTGTTTCGGGAAAATTGGTTAGATACAATAAAATTATCTAACAGAAAATCAGGTGATTGTGAAAGTCTCAACAGCACACCATCATCACCACTACTGCGATGATAATAATGAACTACAGGTGATTGGATAACTGTCAAGTTATCGTTACGAATTGCTCGTCCTGTAACCAGACCATCCATGATAAATTTGGCGGCAGCAGCTACGTTATCGCTATCTCGTCCAAAATTTTTGAGATACCAATGAAATTCAATCCAAACTGCACCATCTAAACAAAATCCACATTCTCGAACAAATTCACCAATTAAGTTTGTCCAGTACTTCTTAAGTCCAGCGCTGGCTTGCCAACCTGACCGTGCCTGGTTAATAATTTCGTTCATACTAGGAGGTAAAGGCATCGTTAATTCAAATATCATCTTCTTCACCCCCTTTCAAGCTATTTAAAAAATCCTCAACAACATTTCTAAATTTCTTATACGACCTACCATCTTGACGGGATAAATTGAATACCGCTTTGACAATTTCATCAAGTTGATAGCCCTTTTGATGCAAATTCAAAATTGAGTTTCTTGCTTCCTCGTCAAGCTGTACCTTAAAGTTAAAACTGCCCTCAAAATCAGTTTTATGCTGTTTAGTTTTAGTAACAGCAGTAGCTTTAGATTTACCTATGTCCTTACTATTGCGCTCGCCGTACAAACTAGCGACAAATTCATCAAAGTCTAACCCAGACTGCCAAGCTGTATAGCCCACATTCCGCACCCTAACTGTCACAAGTTCATTAGTACTTAACTAATTGTCGGCGAATAGTATTTATGAACTATA